>NZ_JAWORD010000007.1:0-226362 GCF_033337665.1 Vibrio sp. Vb2960
ATGACGGTGACTTTGACAATACCTAAATCAAAAAAGATCTCGTCATTCTAGCGAGCTCAAGCGAGACTAAGAATCTGCTAACAGCAGACGCCTTTCTTTCCCACTCACCTTCATCACTGCACAACCGGACGATAGATTCTGAATAACCCTTTGACTTCTAGTTGAGTTGTTTTAGGTCAATAGCGTATCTGCCTCTTTGTGCTTATACTGGGCACATTGGTTACTAGCACGAAATTTCCATGAAACAATCTCTACAGATCTGGCTTGAAGCCGCTCGTCCAAAAACATTACCTCTGGCATTGGTCTCTATCTTAACAGGTAGCGTGCTCGCCTACTCGGCGGGTCATTTCTCACTGACGATTGCCATCATGGCTTTCGTAACCGCGACATTGCTGCAAATTCTGTCCAACCTGGCAAACGACTATGGCGATGCCGTTCAAGGTACAGATAACGACAAACGCCTCGGCCCATTACGAGCGATGCAGTCTGGCGCGGTAAGTGCTAAACAGATGAAACAAGCGATTATCTTTAACATCGTTCTGACCGCCATTTCAGGCTTGGTGTTGGTTTTCTATTCACTAAGTTCACTGGAAAGCATTGTCACATTTATCGGGCTGGGAATTCTGGCCATTCTCGCCGCCATTGCTTATACCATGGGTAGCAAACCATACGGTTACGTGGGGCTTGGCGATATATCAGTGTTCTTGTTTTTTGGTCTACTCGGCGTATCCGGTACCTACTTCTTGCATACTGGTCACGTAGACACCACGCTATTCTTACCTGCTTTAGGCTGCGGTTTACTCGCCGTTGCAGTCCTCAATATCAACAATATGCGTGATATAGAGAACGACCGAGAGTGTGGTAAACGTACGGTGGCTGTACGCTTAGGTCAACGTAAAGCCAAACAGTACCACTTTATTTTACTTGGCGGAGCTATCCTTGCCTTTGCGGCTTACTTGTTAATTCAAGACAAACCCGTTTGGATTAGCTTGCCATTCTTACTTAGTATTTATTTCGTGGCCGATCATGGTAAAGCGGTTTGGCATACACAAAAGCCTGCTCAAATAGCACCAATGATGCCAGTCATCGTGAAATGCTCTCTAGTCACCAACGTTTTGTTTGCAACAATTGTGGTAGCTCAAACTCTAGTAAGTTAAAAAAGGATTGTCATTGCATTGACTTAATGCCTAGATATACTCAAAGACAACCAATTTCTGTTTAGAAAGGTACGCTATGGAATACAATACCTCAGCACTCTGTGATATCTACCTCGATCAGGTAGATGTGGTTGAACCAATGTTCAGTAACTTTGGCGGTCGCGCTTCATTTGCCGGGCAAATCACCACCATCAAGTGTTTTGAAGATAATTCGTTGATCCGCGAGACATTAGAGCAAGATGGACTTGGTCGCGTTTTGTTAATTGACGGTGGCGGTTCCCTACGTAAAGCCCTTATCGATGCAGAAATCGCAACCATTGCGGAAGAAAACGAGTGGGAAGGCATTGTCGTTTACGGCTGTGTTCGTGAAGTAGATGAACTTGAAGATATGAACTTAGGCATTCAAGCCCTCGCCTCTATTCCTGTTGGAGCGACCAGCCAGGGTATTGGCGAATTAGATGTACCAGTCAACTTTGGCGGCGTCAGCTTCTTACCTGAAGATTATATTTATGCCGATAGCACCGGAATTATCCTGTCGCCTGAACCATTGAATATTGATTTAGAGTTGGATGAAGAAGCATAGCGAGTCTTAGGTGTCTAAGTTATAGGGTCTTCTCTTAGCTATCAGCGCCTAGCCTTGTCTTAACATTTTCTACTTCCCTAAAACACAAACACCCGCTTAACGCGGGTGTTTTTAATTTGGAATGAAGAAGCCGAATTATTCCACTTCGTCCATTTTGCCAAGTAGTGCACGAATGCGCTCTTGCCATTGTGCGTGCTCTTGCTGTGCTTGTTGTGCTTTTTGCTCTAGCTCTTCACGTTGAGAGCGAAGCTCGTTCGCTTCTTCCGCAAGTTTAGCTTTATCTTCTTTCAGCTCTTCGACTTCCATCTGAAGAAGAGTGATTGTGTCAACTGCAGTTTGAATTTTAGATTCTAGTTGTTCTAGTACTTCAAAAGACATCTTGGCCTACCTATGTTATTCCGTTGGGACGATGTGCGAGATTGATGCACACCTAACCTATATAAGGTTCATTCTACTCAGCGTCGCGATGAGAAACACTCACTATATTCGATATTTTGCATCATTCGGTCAAAAAATCAGCGCAATCTCACTAAACGCTGACTTTTCTTGTCGCCGAAGCATTTTTGAGCAAGGATTTTGCGTCCCGCTACGCTGAAAATCGCCCTAAGTATTGATCAAATTCAAGTTAGATAAAGTAAAAGCCTCGCAAAAAGGCAAACGTTTACTCGACCTTGTGATAGAATCGCCGCGCAAATTCTTCTTCCCTCTTGCTTACTTGGAGACATCATGAAACGCGATTTAGCAATGGCATTTTCCCGTGTGACTGAAGGTGCAGCTCTGGCTGGTTACAAATGGCTTGGCCGTGGCGATAAAAACGCAGCCGATGGCGCAGCTGTTGAAGTTATGCGCACGCTACTGAACAAAACAGATATCAGTGGTGAAATTGTCATTGGTGAAGGTGAAATCGATGATGCGCCAATGCTGTACATTGGTGAGCAAGTGGGTATTGGTGGTGATGAAGTGGATATCGCTGTCGACCCGATTGAAGGAACGCGTATGACGGCAATGGGACAATCGAACGCACTAGCCGTACTTGCCGCAGGTGAGAAAGGCAGCTTTCTTAAAGCGCCAGATATGTACATGGAAAAACTGGTTGTTGGCCCTGGTGCAAAAGGCGTAATTGACTTAGAAAAGCCGTTAAAAGAAAACCTAGAGAACGTAGCAAAAGCCCTGAACAAGCCACTTGATACCCTAGTCGTTATTACCCTTGCAAAACCTCGCCACGATGACGTTATTGCAGAAATGCAAGCAATGGGCGTACGTGTTTTTGCGGTGCCTGATGGTGACGTCGCTGCCTCTATTCTAACTTGTATGCCAGACAGTGAAGTGGACATGATGTACTGTATTGGCGGTGCGCCAGAAGGGGTTGTATCAGCAGCGGTAATTCGAGCGCTAGACGGTGACATGCACGGTCGCCTGCTTCCTCGTCATGAGGTAAAAGGCGATACTGAAGAAAACCGCATTTACGGTGCAGATGAACTAAAACGCTGCGATGAAATGGGCGTAAAAGCGAATGTTGTCCTCAAAATGGAAGACATGGCTCGTAGCGACAATGTGGTATTTTCAGCTACAGGCATCACTAAAGGTGACTTGCTGGAAGGTATCTCTCGTCAAGGCAATATAGCGACCACAGAAACGCTGCTCGTGCGCGGTCGATGCCGAACTATTCGCCGCATCAAATCGGCTCACTACTTAGATCGTAAAGATCCAGAAGTACGCGATATTATTCTTTAAGCATTTCTCGAGGCTCTAGCTCAATCTGAGTTTGAGCCTTTCTTTCCGCACAACGGGCAATAGATTCTGAATCACACTCGTTCCTCAGAATGACGGTGACTTTAATAAGCTCTAAATCAAAAGAACTCGTCATTCTAGCGAGCCCCAGCGAGACTAAGAATCTAGTAGTAACAAGCTCCTATTCTTTCCTGAACACCTCAACCACTACTCAACCAAAAGATAGATTCTGAATCACCTCGTTCCTCGCTGTTCAGAATGACGGAGACTTTAATAAGCTCTAAATCAAAAGAACTCGTCATTCTAGCGAGCTCCAGCGAGACTAAAAATCTAGTAGTAACAAGCTCCTATTCTTTCCTGGTCACCTTAACCGCTGCACAATCGGACGATAGATTCTGAATCACCTTATTCCTCGCCGTTCAGAATGACGACATATATTGGCTCATATGAACATAGCCCCTACAAATCCACACTCAAATTAAGTCAACACTTTTCTTTACTAACCCTATCGCGCATAATATGTACTGACGTATAAATGGTGGGTATATGAAGACCGTAGATAGGATATTGCAAATCGTTAAGCGTGATGGCTCCGTCACTGCAAAACAACTCTCTTCTGAGCTAGGGATGACAACCATGGGGGCTCGTCAGCACCTGCAAAGTTTAGAAGATGATGGCATTCTTTCTATCCATGACGTAAAAGTAAAAGTTGGTCGCCCTGCTCGTCATTGGTCTCTCACTCAAAAAGGTCATGAGCAATTTGCTGACCGTCACGGTGAGTTGACCATTCAGTTTATAGAAGCTGTCGAACATATCTTTGGCAAAGATGGACTGGAAAAAGTCACATCAGAAAGGGAAAAACTCACGTTACAAAGTTATCGTCAGCATCTTGAGCAATGCGACTCTCTGCAAAGCAAACTAGAAACACTCGTCACATTAAGAGAGCAAGAAGGCTATATGGCAGAGCTCGAGAAAGATGAGAACGGATTCATCTTGATCGAAAATCACTGTCCGATTTGTAAAGCCGCAACTCGCTGCCCAAGCTTGTGCCAATCAGAATTAAGTGTCTTTCAGTCTTTACTTGGACGTGACACCAAAGTAGAGCGTACCGAACACATCATTAGTGGCCAAAGACGCTGCGTTTACCGCATCCAACAACTGCAGTAACCACCACAACCAAACATCGACATGCCGCACTTATTCAATCTCAAGCTTGAAAGCTTCTCTTATAAGTGAGACGGCTGAAGAATTCATCCTCTCTCCTCTTTCTAGTGGTATAGGCTTTTAGTAACTAAAGGCAACTTCCATAAGGATTTGGAGAGCATCGATGTCTAATCTACGTCATATCCCATCCCAAACGCTTCCTCCATTCGATGAAATGGTTCGAATGGCAGAGCGAGATCCAGAAGCTTTTGAGCAATTTCGTCATGAGATGGCGAAAGAGATGATCGAAAGCGCATCAGAAGATATGAAAGAAAGATTGTGGGCTCAACAAAGCCATATTGATAGAGTCATCAGCACGTGTAAAAACCCTCATCACACCAATGTGGTATTGATGAACGAGTTGCAAAAACAGGTCGTAAAGTTCAAAGCAGCGCTAGAAGGGGAAGCGGCACCGACACAAAAAGCGGATGTGGTTAGCTTAAATGCGTTTAAAGATAGGGATGATTTTTACTGATACTCAGTAGATAGATCGAGAAAGTTAGGGTTCGTTTCTCTTACCAAGGCTAACTTCCACTCACGCTTCCACTGCTTGAGCTGCTTTTCTCGGTTTATAGCATTAGCCATATCGTCGAATAACTCAAAGTAAACGAGCTTATGAACGTTGTATTTCTTAGTAAATCCTTCCACTACTCCATTTTTATGTTGCCATATTCTTTGGGGCAGCTGACTGGTAACACCTATGTAGAGAACGGCGTTGTTATTTGACGTTAGGATATAAACGCAAGGTGTCTTATCGATGATTCATTCTCCTTCATTATTCGCTGTTACTTTTCCGTTGTAATTCGCAAGCTCAGGCAGTTTATTTCAATCTCAGAGCACTCTGCGCCTAGATTCTGAATCACACTCGTCCCTCGCTGTTCAGAATGATGATGACTTTAACAGCCTCCAAACCAAAAAGGATCGTCATTCTAGCGAGCCTTAGCGAGACTAAAAATCTCGTAACAGCAAGCTCCTATTCTTTCCCGCTCAGCTTAACCACTGCTCAACCGGACGATAGATTCTGGACCACGCTCATTCCTCGCAGTTCAGAATGACAGTGGCTTTAACAGCCTTCAAACCAAAAAGGATCGTCATTCTAGCGAGCCTTAGCAAGGCTAAGGATCTGGTAACAGCAAACCCCTATTCTTTCCCGCTCACCTTGGCCACTGTTCAATCGGACGATAGATTCTGAATCACCTCGTTCCTCGCTGTTCAGAATGACAGTGGCTTTCCAGACTCTAAATCAAAGGAGCTCGTCACTCAATCGAGCCTTAGCGAGACTAAGAATCTCGTAACAGTAAGCTCCTATTCTTTCCCGCTCACCTTAGCCACTGCTTAACCGGATGATAGACTCTGAATCACCTCGTTCTTCGCTGTTCAGAATAACGATGGCTTTCACAGTCTCTAAATCAAAAGAGTTCGTCATTCTAGCGAGCCTTAGCGAGACTAAGGATCTGGTAACAGCAAACTCCTACTCTTTCACACAGCTTAACCAGGGCCCAAGCGGACGATAGATTCTGAATCACGCTCGTCCCTCGCAGTTCAGAATGACGGTGAGTTTAACAGCCTCTAAACCAAAAAGGATCGTCATTCTAGCGAGCCTTAGCGAGACTAAGAATCTAGTAATATCAAGCTCCTATTCTTTCCCGCTCAGCTTAACCACTGCTCAAGCGGACGATAGATTCTGAATCACGCTCGTTCCTCGTTGTTCAGAATGACGGTGACTTTAATAAGCTCTATGTCAAAAGAGTTCGTCATTCTAGCGAGCCTTAGCGAGACTAAGGATCTGGTAACAGCAAACTCCTACTCTTTCACACTCAGCTTAACCACTGCTCAACCGGACGATAGATTCTGGATCACACTCATTCCTCGCTGCTCAGAATGATGATGGCTTTAACAGTCTCTATATCAAAAGAGTTCGTCATTCTAGCGAGCCTCAGCGAGACTAAGAATCTAGTAACAGCAAGCTCCTATTCTTTTCCGCTCAGCTTAAACACTGCTCAAGCGGACGATAGATTCTGAATCACGCTCGTCCCTCGCAGTTCAGAATGACGGTGCGTTTAACAGCCTCTAAATCAAAAGAATTCGTCATTCTAGCGAGCCTCAGCGAGACCAAGAATCTACTTTCAGTACGCACGATACTTGAGGCGATTACTCCGGCTCAGGGCCATATTGGTTTGGTCCTGATGTTCCCTTTAAGAACCCACATTCAATTAGAATCCATAAACCACAAATCAGAGAAATGGAAGCAACGAACATCTGTGGGGTCGACGGCTCTTGCGCGGCAGGGCTGGTCATTGGCGTGGCAATTCGTCCGATAATCAGCGGAATATTCAGTGCTAGCCAATAGATCGATTTGTTGCGGTCGTGCCAACGCTTGGTGGTGATCGCCAAATCAGGGATCAATAGAACCACCAAGAAAATAGGAAGAAGCACATAGGAGAGAGTAGGAAGCAGCTGGCTGATACCGGCACCAAAGCCTAGAATGGACACATAGTAAATGACGTTCCAAATCCAGTAGGTTTTACGGTCTATACGTCCTTGAAAAGAAAACAGTAACTCTTTAGTCGACATCAAATTTTACCCCAAAGTAGAAAGGTTATAGATTAGCCGAGTCGATATAGTTTGGAAAGGACACCGATAGCTTGGGTGCCCACAACGCCCATATAACAAGCAGAGCCAGGCTGAGAATTCGTAACAATAACCCCTCGCTATTCTCAGGTAATTCAGCGCAACCTAGTTCACTACCTTTTGGAAGCTATCGATATCCATGTCTCGGATATTGACCGTTAAACTGTGCACGTGACTGGCTTGCTCTTGAAGTGTCGCCATCAAGACTCGTGACAGTTCTCGCTTTTGTTCTTGGGAGCGACCAGATAACAAATCAAAGTTGATATGGATAAAGTCGAGGCTATCACCCTCCTCTCCTATTAACCAATTGTGGCACCGGAGCGTTCTAGATTTCACTGACGCGAGTTCAAAAAGGCCACTTTCTAACGCCGTTTTATGTAAATCCTCCAGCAACCCCTGAACATTGACGCGTTCTTCCACCGAGTTTGAATACTCTAAAACGAGATTTGGCATTTTGATTCCTTTCTACAACAATTAATTCCAGCGCGTAGTAATACCAATCTCAGCAGCAATTTCCGAGGAATGAACTATCATTCTGTCTACGCGATCACCAATCGGTTGCTTTTGACAAAAATAACAGGATCGATGCTTGGTCGAATCAACAAAGAAAGCCGGACAAGACATGACGCCAATCATGATCTGTTCACATTATTCTGTTATATTCCTACGTAGATTTTTTACATTAATTGACTATTTACATTAAAGATAAGGGAGATATTCCTATGCGTCGTCCTGTAGTGATGGGTAACTGGAAACTAAACGGCAGCAAAGCAATGGTAACTGAGCTGCTAACTGGTCTTAACGCTGAACTTGAAGGCGTTGAAGGTGTTGACGTAGCAGTCGCTCCACCAGCACTTTACATCGACCTAGCAGAGCGCGTAATCGCTGAAGGCGGTAACAAGATCATCCTAGGTGCTCAAAACACTGACCTAAACAACAGCGGTGCGTTCACTGGCGATATGTCTCCAGAAATGCTGAAAGATTTCGGTGCTACTCACATCATCATCGGTCACTCAGAGCGTCGTGAATACCACAACGAATCTGACGAGTTCATCGCTAAGAAATTCAACTTCCTAAAAGAAAACGGCCTAACACCTGTTTTCTGTATCGGTGAATCTGAAGCGCAAAACGAAGCTGGCGAAACTGAAGCAGTATGTGCACGTCAAATCAACGCAGTTATCGACACTTACGGTGTTGAAGCTCTAAACGGCGCAATCATCGCTTACGAACCAATCTGGGCTATCGGTACTGGTAAAGCAGCAACAGCTGAAGATGCACAACGCATCCACGCTTCTATCCGCGCACTAATCGCAGCGAAAGACGAAGCAGTTGCAGCACAAGTAATCATCCAATACGGCGGTTCTGTTAAGCCAGAAAACGCTGAAGCTTACTTCTCACAACCAGACATCGACGGCGCTCTTGTTGGCGGCGCTTCTCTAGACGCTAAGAGCTTCGCAGCAATCGCTAAAGCAGCGGCTAAAGCAAAAGCTTAATCTCGTTTTTACTGAGAGTAGAAATAACAAAGGGATGCATCATGCATCCCTTTTTGTTTGTGTTGTACCGTCGGAATACCTAATAGGAAGTTCCGACTTACGCTGGCTCAGCAATTTTCACGGTTGGCTTTTTCGCGAGCTCC
The DNA here is from genome assembly GCF_033337665.1 of Vibrio sp. Vb2960. NCBI lineage: Bacteria > Pseudomonadati > Pseudomonadota > Gammaproteobacteria > Vibrionales > Vibrionaceae > Vibrio > Vibrio sp. Vb2960. Next base: position 8,942 of record NZ_JAWORD010000007.1, read on the forward strand.
GCACTGGAATCTTTCTTATAAAGGTTCTCGTAGCAGTAATTTGTGGCTTCAATGTAGCCTTCTACGCTACCGCAATCAAAGCGCTGACCTTTAAATTTGTATGCCAAAACACAACCAGATTGAGCTTGTTGCATCAGCGCATCGGTGATTTGAATCTCACCACCTTTACCTGGCTCTGTATTTTCAATCAGTTCAAAGATATCAGGTGTCAGAATGTAGCGACCAATAATCGCTAGATTGCTAGGTGCAGTGCCTGGCTCTGGCTTTTCAACCATGTTATCAATGCGGAAGATATCATCTTTGATCACCTCGCCAGCAATCACACCGTACTTATGCGTTTCTGATTCCGGAACTTCTTGTACTGCAACGATTGAACAGCGGAACTGTTTGTACAGCTCAACCATTTGAGCTAGAACGCCTTGGTCCTCATTCACACAAAGGTCATCCGCGAGCACAACAGCAAACGGCTCATCACCGACCAGTTCACGTCCCGTAAGAATAGCGTGACCTAAGCCTTTCATTTCACGCTGACGAATATAAGTGTAACTCGCAGAATCAATCAAAGAACGAATATCATCAAGCAGCGCTTCTTTACTTGTACCGCTAATTTGATGCTCTAACTCATAGTTTTTATCAAAGTGATCCATTAACGAGTGCTTACCACGACCCGTGACGATGCACATACCGTCCATGCCAGCTTCAATCGCTTCTTCAACACCGTATTCAATCAATGGCTTGTTCACCACTGGCATCATTTCTTTCGGCATCGACTTAGTTGCAGGAAGGAAACGTGTACCGTAACCCGCTGCAGGGAATAAACATTTTTTAATCATAACCATTACCAACTAAAAAAAGGCTCCTCTGAGGGAGCCTGTTATATTATTTTGAATATAAAGACTAATTAATCGCTACCAAACAGGTCACGGGTGTAAACTTTATCAGCCACATCAGCTAGTTCCTCAACCATGCGGTTAGAAACAATAACATCAGACATTTGTTTGAACTCTTCAATATCGCGGATAACGGCAGAATGGAAGAACTCATCTTCCTGCAGTACCGGCTCGTAAACCACTACTTCAATACCTTTCGCTTTAATACGCTTCATAATGCCTTGAATAGACGAAGCGCGGAAGTTATCTGAACCAGATTTCATAATTAAGCGGTAAATGCCCACTACTTTTGGCTGACGTTTGATAATGGAGTCTGCAATAAAATCTTTACGAGTGCGGTTTGCATCAACAATTGCACCAATGATGTTATTAGGAACTTCTTGGTAGTTTGCTAACAATTGCTTTGTATCTTTTGGCAAGCAGTAACCACCATAACCGAATGACGGGTTGTTGTAGTGATTGCCAATACGAGGGTCTAAGCCAACACCTTCTATAATTTGGCGAGCATCAAGGTTGTGTGCTTCAGCATACGAATCTAACTCATTGAAATAAGCTACGCGCATCGCTAGGTATGTGTTTGAGAACAACTTAACCGCTTCGGCTTCTGTAGAGTCAGTAAACAAGACCGAGATGTCTTCTTTTACCGCACCTTCAACTAAAAGATTAGCGAACTTCTCTGCACGTTCGCTACGCTCACCAACGATAATGCGAGACGGGTGTAGGTTATCGTAAAGAGCTTTACCTTCACGAAGAAACTCTGGAGAGAACATAACATTCTGACAACCGAGCTCCTCTTTAATACGCGCAGTATAACCCACAGGTACAGTCGACTTAATCACCATAACTGCATCTGGATTAATTGCCATCACATCTTTAATCACTGCTTCAACTGAAGAAGTATTAAAGTAGTTCGTTTGAGGGTCATAATCCGTTGGTGTGGCAATAACGACAAACTCCGCGTCTTTGTAAGCCAGCTCTTTATCTAGCGTCGCGATAAAGTTGAGTTCTTTGTTTGCAAGGAAATGTTCGATTTCCGCATCAACAATCGGAGATTTCTTGTCATTCAACAAGTCCACTTTTTCTTGGATAATATCAACCGCCACAACCTCATGGTTTTGTGACAATAACATGGCATTGGACAAACCGACGTAGCCCGTGCCTGCTACAGCAATTTTCATTTTTATTTCCTATTATTTAACTGACGCTAGCATATCAAAACACCGACACTCTCGGTAGAGTGCGGCGATTAACTAAAAGCCTAACTAGCAACACAACTTAATTCATTTGAGTACCCAAGTAACGCAAATAAGCATTGCGAATGCGAAGCTTGTTCTGCTCAAAGTACTCTTGACCATAACGGCCTCGGTTAAAGTAGCGGCGAAGCATACTATTATCCATCACGAGTTCATCACCCTGGCCTGCTGCCAAATAGTTTGTATCGTTGCCAACTCGAGTCGTAACGTTGAAATCATAAGCCTCGTTACCACGAACTTGTATCACTCCCGGCGACATATCGCGCCATGGCGTTAATGGCAGTTTTACTGACACAGTGACAAACTGCTCTTCGTCTGTATCATTAAACTTTGTCACCTGATAACTTGCTGATACTTCTATGTCTTCAAACCAATGTGATGTCGTGAATTTTGCGCCAACATCCCCTTTCCAAAACTCGCCAGCAGTTGCGTTAAACTGCCAATCCCACTCTGGCATAGAGAATGTGTAACGAGTTAAAAAGGTTTGGCGGTCTGGATTCGCATAACCATTTTTGTCTTTTTCGTCTTGATGTTGGAAGTAGCTCATCTCTAGTCCCAACTCATGGTTGCCCGATTGAGAGAACCAAGCTGATTCGCTGCGCGCACCGATATAATCCGACTTAACCAAGCCTAGAGAGACCTGGTTAGCAATATCGACATATGGTAAACGGAAGAACTGATGCACCATTGCACGATCAATCTCGTTCTCGTACGCGCTGTCTTCGAAATACCCACCTTCTTCAAAATCGTCACTTTCTGCTAAAGGTAAAATATGACGAACATCAATTGCCGCGCCAGACCATAGGTAGGTGTATAAGTTGCTAGACATAGCAAAAGAGTAATCATACACACCGTACTCGGTTGCAAAACCATGCCTTACCATAGGAGAAAGCACGATCTGCGAATCTAAAGTGCCTGAATTAACTCGCTCCGTTTTCCAATCAACCATGTCTAATCTTTCCGGTAAATCGCGCGTGATAAACTGAATGTCATCACAAGCTGCGCTACCATTGACAAAACTTTGGTAACAGTTAGCGTCAGACAAAACGCTGACCACTGGTTTTTGGTTGGCAAGCATCACAAGTTCAAATTGATCCGATGCAGCGCCTAAATCTTGCGCCGCATTTTGACCTAAATGACTAGACACAATACCCAGAGCGACACCTAGTCCGTCAACTTGGTTATGGTTGTAGCGGCGGTTTTCTACAGCCACCACAACTTTGCCATTTGATACGCCCACTTGAACATTAACGAAGCCTTCATTTTTTAACGCACTAACCAAAGAGGAAATTGACGCTTGTTGCGCTTTGTTTTGCTCAACGACTAAACGATCCATTAACGTCATATTATTCTTCGCGTAGTCGCGAGAGCGAGAGTATTCCGTTATCAATGGCATCGAGAGTGCAGCACTCCAAACGCTTGAACCATCCGATTCATGACCAGAATAAATCTGGTAGCTTAATGAGGCGGTTATATCATTAGGCAGTAAATTATCGGGAGTAAACACTTTTATAGAAGAGTTGAATTCTACTGAATCGTACTCTCCTACTAGTTGAACAAAGTCAAAAGGTTGGTATTCAAAGCCACCAAAAGGGCCATCTAGAACACCCATCAAACGCTCTTCTGACTGACCGAAACCAGCAGAAACCCTTAAGGGAAGTGCTTTAAACGTATAATCAGCGACGGCAAAATTAGTCATGAGCTTAGTTGCAGCCCCACCGACATCTTGCATACCTAAAGCAAAATCTAAGTTCTCATTCCCCCAAAAATTGGGAACCTGATACTTCAGTGATAGTGATAAATCTCGAATACCGCCACAGCCTGTTTTAAAACAGTTCGAGTTATAATCATAAGTAACGATACTACCATGAGCCTCTAACCCTTCAATGAGGCCGAAAGATACTTTTATAGAATCTAAACCTTGCACCTCGTCAAGCCAAGGGCGTCCTTGGGCAAAAGATACACCAAAGTCGCCATACTCTTTCACTTGAGCATTAGGGTTAAAAACCAGTCCACTAAAGCTTTGGTTAGAATTTAGCGTCTGCAATTCGTTTGCCGCGACGCCACAACTAAAAGCCAACGATAGGGTAATTATCGTTACTTCATCCACTGAAATCTTTTTGATCATAACTCTTTATTTTATTTAGTTTTGCTAGCTGGCACTGAGGCCTTCTGCTTGAGTTTTTTCTTTTTGAAAGCAATCTTCCACTGCGTCCAAGTATTTTTGTATGACTAACTGCTCATCAAACTCTCGTTCAACTTTTTGACGACTGAATTGTCCCATTGTTAACCTTTCTTGATGAGTGAGGTTGATCACCAAATCCAGTTTTTCAATTAAACTCTCTGTCGAACGAGGAGCACATAAATAACCATTGACTCCATCGTCAACCGTTTCACGACAACCAACATTGTCAGTTGTTACTATGGGTTTCCCCATTGCCGCCGCTTCAAGTAACGATTTAGGTACTCCCTCTCGATAGAATGAAGGAAGCACCATGCAATCTACCTTCGCAATCTCCTCTTCTACACAATCAGAAGTGCCAAGATAACTTACAATGCCTTCATCAACCCACTTTTGCATATCACTACTAGAGACAGCTGAAGGGTTATTAACATCAAGAAAACCTAGTAATCGAAATTCAACCTTATCACCATGTTTAGACTTCAATGCACGAGCCGCTTCAACGTAGTGACCAATGCCTTTGTCGTACAACATTCTGGCAATCAATAAAAAGCGAATTACACCGTCATCATTTGCAGGGCTAACTTGAAAACGGTTGAGATCAGCTCCCGAACCAGGTAGACGATCAACAAGATACGATGGCGCTAACCGGTTCTCCAAAAACAACGTTTTATCGTCTTCATTTTGAAAGAAGATCTTACTTGCTTTAGATTGGCTCATTTTATACAGCAATCTGGCAATCTTAGACGTAAGGCCTTCATTAATAAAGACCATACCTAAGCCGGCAATATTATTGACCGACTTAGAGCCAACAAAATGCCCAGCTAACGTACCGTAGATATTATTCTTTGGAGTAAAGTTCAGTACCACATCGGGTTTGACGCTCTTAAAGATTTTGATAAATGAGAAAAACGTACCAATATCTTTAACAGGGTTTGTACCCCCTTGGTCAATGTGGATATGACAAAAGCTTGCTCCAAGTGATTCAAGCTTCGGTGAATAATCATCTTTAGGGGCTATAGCTACAACCTGATAACCAGCGTCCAACAACGCCGTAATGGTGTTTCTTCTGAAATTATATAAATACCAACTTGTATTTGCTGAAATCGCAACCGTTTTCATCTAACTACCTAAACCTTATAAAACTCGCGATACCAATCAACTAAGGCTTGAACGCCTTGTTTGAGACCAACTTGAGGTTTGTAGCCAGTCGCTTCGAATAAATCAGAGGTATCAGCATAAGTCTTATACACATCACCAGGCTGCATCTCGCGGAAGTTCTTTTTCGCTTCAATACCAAGCGCAGATTCGATTTCCGTGATGAAGTCCATAAGGTTAACTGGGCTACCATGACCGATATTGTAAACAGAGTATGGAGCTGAGCTAGAAGCAGGCGTCCCGGATTCAACGGTCCAGTCGTCATTTCTTTGAGGGATAACCTCAGAAATACGTACAATACCTTCAACAATGTCGTCAATGTAAGTGAAGTCTCGCCACATATCGCCATTATTGTTTATATCAATTGTATCGCCCTCTAGTATCTTCTTAGTGAAAATAAAAGGTGCCATGTCAGGACGACCCCATGGACCGTAAACGGTGAAGAACCGCAATCCAGTCGTCGGTAAGTCATACAAGTGAGAATATGAATGTGCCATTAACTCATTTGATTTTTTCGTAGCTGCATACAAAGAAACCGGATGGTCAACCGTATCACTTGTTTCAAAAGGTGTTTTTTGATTCAAGCCATAAACAGAAGATGACGATGCGTAAACTAAATGCTTAACTTTTGAATGTCGGCAACCCTCTAGGATGTTTAGGTGACCAACTAAGTTAGAATCCGCATAGGCCATCGGGTTTTCTATAGAGTATCTCACACCAGCTTGAGCTGCTAAGTGGATAACACAATCAAACTGGTTGTTAGCGAAGAAATCAGCTACAGCTTGTCTATCCGAGAGATCCATCTTTACAAACTCGAATCGCTCACTATTGTTGATCGTCAGTAATCGAGCTTCTTTAAGATTAACGTCATAGTAGTCATTAATATTATCTACACCGACAACACTAGCACCTTTACTCAAAAGTACTTCAATGGTTTTAGCGCCAATAAAACCCGCTGCGCCAGTTACTAAATATTTCATTTATTAAATTCCTTCCAATAACTACCTAATAAGACATCTGCATCTTTACTTGAAAGTGGTTCCCAACCACTACCATGACAAAACGTGAGTTCTCCAAAATAAACCTTTCCATCAACGTTATACATATCAACTCGAACGTACTTAAAAGGTTTCGCTAATTTTTTTGCTAGTGAAACCACGTCAGGCATATTAATTGGAAACTCATAGGAATCATCAATTGATTCATACTTTGGCTGTATAGCAAAATCTAACTTTTCTAAATGTTCGGAATACAGTGATCTTTTATGATTACTAAACCGGTCACTATCAACCTGAATTATTACTTTTTCCTGGTTACTATCGTCCCCTTGAAAAATATGTAATTTGTAATCGGATGGCAGAGAACCATCTTTATGCATTAATAACTCTTCCATGAGTACTTGAGGCGTTTCAAGATCATAGAAATTTTCATCAATTTTTTGTCCTATTTTTACTTTTAGGTAACGATTGAATTGTGCTGATAATGCATTTAAATCTGCTAATTTTGACTTATCAAGTACTACTTTAACATTCTCACCACCACCTCCATTACTCGTTTTTATAACAAAATTATTAGGTGCTTTGTGAAAGAAATCAGGCGTTACATGAGTTGTTTTTGCAATTAAAGGAATTAAATGTTCTTTACCAATAGTATCTTCGACATATTTTCTCACAGTATACTTATCAACATAACGAGAGAAGCTTAATGATTGTGAATCTAACTTTCGAGCAAATACTTTTTCTGAAAATGTACTAGGGTTTACAAAGCTTGGATAATAACGATGAACGATAAAAAATCTGAATTTATTATATACACTAGGTGTAAGGATCAACCTTAAACTATCTCTTATTGTATTCTTTATTTGTTTCTTTAGTGATGACATTGTAGCACTTCCGCATATTGACTAGTTATTTCTTCATGATTAAGGCTGTCAATAAAATCTTTACTATTATTTTCAAACTCAGAACTAAGGATATATTTGTTTTCGATCGCATAGTTTATTGCTTTACAAGCCGCTTCGATATCACCTACAGGAAACAATATGCCGCGCTTCTCAAGAGAAAACTCTCCTTTCGAAGAGGAGTAATTAAGAAAGTCATCACAAAGAATTTCTTTAGGTCCGGTTTTACAATCACTATGGATAGGGATAGCTTTAGATATAATCGACTCGATAAGAGCATTAGGAAACCCTTCAGCCTCAGAGCAAGATAGATAGAAGCCAAATTTATTTATATACTTAAATGGGTTTTCAACCATGTCGTGGAAAGTAATATTCTTCAATTCCTTGTGTCTAACATATTCCTGTAGTTCATTTTTTAAAGAACCGTTTCCGAAAAAATGAAAATGACAATTATCTTGAAACCTTTCAGCGATTTTAATTACATCGTATGGCCGCTTCGATGAATTCAGCCGACCAACGATTGCTATGTGATGAAAATTATCGTCTACTGGCTCGTCAATTATATCTTGGGCTAACTCTTTAATTTCATCGATATTGTATGGATTATATATGACTCGATAATTTTTAGGTATCCATCCAAAAACATCATTAAAATCAGACAACATTTCTTGTGATTTAAATATATGTATATCTGCCTGCTTCAAAACCCTACTCATTAAGGATCTATGAGCAATTTTCATTATATTAGACTTATTTTTATAGAAACTACTATAACTAAAGCAATGTACGGATTGAAATATAAATTTAGAACCCAAAAGCTTTGCGAGCCCACATATTAATATAGGCTTGTTTAGATGAGCCTGAACTATTTGGAAATTATTCAAACAAACAATTTCTTTAAAAGATTTAACTATAGATAATATGGAAAGCTTTGAATCAAAACTATTTTTTTTGAGAGCTTTAGCATTATAAAAAGAATTTTCATTCAACATCCACAAACTTGTGGAAACTCTTATATCTCTATTGTTAAACAACCTTGAAACAACTCTCTCAGCCCCACCGTGACTGAGATTATTAATGAAAACTATCTTATTTAACATAATAATTTACTTCACCTTTATTTTTGAAGGAGATGATTATCAAAGTCAAGAACAACCAAAATAAAGGATGCATAATGGTATAAAATTGAAATGATATTGCCAAGAAGAACAGATAAGTTTTTCTATTTACATTCGATTTATACAAAACGTAAGAAAAAATAACACATGCAAATACAAATCCTACAAATCCAAACGTGACAAGGAAATATGGAATTGTAGGTAGATGTATGTCTACCTTGTCATTAGCAAAGCCCAAACCAAACAACTGATTAAACTCTGAAAAGTCAAATATAGCATCAAAAGCGCTAAGACGAACATTGGCTGAGTTATCAGCGCCTATATTGCCAACACGCTCTGTAATGTATAAGAAAATAAGATCATAAAAGTAAAAGAGTAAACCTAGAAATATAACTGAAGATATAATTAACTTTCTTATCGATATTTTTAGGTAGTTATACGTTATCAAAAGATATGCAAATACACCTAACATCCCACTTAGAGAAAATGACAATATTATAGATAGTAGTAACAATTTTTCAAAAACATGATTAATTTTATCATTTACTTTAAGGAGCCACATTATTGTCAGAACATGCACCGCGTAGTTCCCAGGTTCATTAAATAAACCTGAAGGTCTGAACATGCTGAAACCATTAGCTTCGAGTGATGAAAAACCATTAACTCTTTGAGTTTCTCCAGTTATAGGCTGTAAAAAATCAATTTTCTCTCCAAGAACATGAAATGAAATTAACTGTATGAAGAAAAAAGAAAAATGCACAAACAATACTAAATTTAAACTAGAGATATACTTTAAGAAAACATCTCTGTTTAAATATATAGCCAGAAAAAAGAGTATATTTAAGTTGATGCCTAGTATGGAATTTATGTTAAGTTTATTATCTTTGTCAGCTAAAGTAATCAACAAAGATAAAGACAAGAATATCATTAAGATAGATAAAAAACTTACAACATCTTTATTTATTGATTTTCTATCTGTTAATGCCTTTAAGAAAAAAGCATAGCTTAACAACATTGACACAACAGGAAATGGAGCTAGCGATATAGATTGAAAATATAATGATCTTAGAGTGATTCCAAAATATATAAAAAAGATAAAAACTGGCAAAAATCCAAATCTATTAACCATATACATCAATATTCCTGCTCGAACTTAAAGTAACCGAATATCATCTGAAAAAAACAAAATGTAGCGGCTAAAAATATTTTCAAGTTTTTATCCAAACACCTGAAAACAAAAAACTCTATATTTAAAATTATTTCATTCCATATAAAACTGTAACATTCAAACAAGTTAACCTCATCAAATAATGAATTTAATTAACGATTATAAAACTATCACTATTTATGTTCCAACCTTCTCTTTAAGACCTCATTAAAAATCGTTCTATGAGATTGACACCTAACATTATTTAGCAAACGAGCAATCGCTATTTTTTCATTAAACTTTTTCAGCCTTAATCCTAACCTTCTAAAAATCCCCCTTTCCAATCTAGAGTGATTGAGTGCCGAAGATAGGTAGTTAACATGCTCCAACTTATAATAATTTTCCCAATACTTTTCATACTGGTGATCATTTTTAATACTATCGCAGAGAAATCTAAACCGTTTATTAAAAATATCTAAGTCTTTCCCTTCTAAAGCTAAAACTGTTGTTGAATTATTTACTTGCTTAAATGGAATGACTTTTGTATTTAAAACTTCATCATCGATTTTAATCTGTAAAGATATTCCTAAGTACCAAGTATTATTCGCCTTTTTTTTAGGAAATATAAAGTTCCCTAAGCCATAATAAATTTCTTTTCCTCTATACTCTTCCATCCCACAAACAGTATGAGTATGATGGCATAACACCAAGTCACAACCAATATCTATATAATATTTTGCAATTTTTCTAATCCATTTATTTGGCATGTCTGAATGCTCAGTCCCACCATGGAGTATAACGACTTTAAAGTCAGACTCGCACTCTGTTATCTCTTTGTAATTACAACAAGGATCAATGGTTTTTGCACGATTAGCATCATCTATTTCACAAAATTCAAATTCACAGAAATTAAAAATAGCCACTTTATGACCATTAATATCTAAAAACTTATAGTTAGAGGTACCATTTACTTCAATGCCCTGATAAGTTATTTCATATTTACTCAAAACGGATATTGTGTCTTTTATACCTTCAATTCCATAATCACAAATATGGTTGTTGGCTAAAGTCACATGATTAATATTAAATATTTTAAATATATTACCCGAATCGAGTAATTTTATATTTGGTCCAACTTTAAAGTTCGTTTTGTTTGATTTGGTTATAGGTGCTTCTAAATTGACTATATGCGTTTTAGCATTCTTATAAATTTTTAATAGTTCATTATTACCATTATTTTCTGTTATAACTCCGTTTGAAGGGAAAAAATCGCCAGATACAACTATATATTCATATTTTTTTGTAGACATAATAAATATAACCAATATTAAACAATAAACCCAAAAGGGAAAAAGCTATAGTAGCACCTAAATATCCGACACTAGAAAAATACATTAAAAACACGATTAATATACGAGAAGTGATATATGTAATCTCATACAATAGCGCAGATTTTTGAATGTCTATTATATTTACTAGAGCATTGGCAGGAGCATTACAAAAAAGACCAATCCCCCACAGTGAAAGTGCAGACATTATATATCCAGAAGCTTGCCACTCATCGCCAAAAACAAAACCAAACAAATAAGGTGAAAAAATAGCAACAGCAAGAAATACAGGTAAAGATATTTTAATTAACGTAAATACCGTTTTCCTGTATAGTTTTTTTAAGGTTGAACGCTCTGAAGATAAACGAGCAGCTTCTACAATAAAAACATCTCTTGTAGATTTCCCTATCAATGCACATGGAGCAAGAAGCATTCTATTTGCTAGGGCATAGAGCCCTGATATAACAGGTCCATACAATGCTAACATTATCAATATGAAAACATTTTGGGAGATAGCATTGATAAATGACGCTGGTGTTTGATAGATTATTATTTTTTTACATTTATAAAAACAGAAATATAGTGACTTTTTATTAAATCTTATTAACTCTATTATTTTTGCATGATATACCACATAAACAGATGATAATAAAAAACTAATCGTGTATGCATAGATCAAGTTATTAACGTCAGCTCCAAAAAAATAATACAACGAAATTTGTAGCGTAACCATAACTGCAGCTTGTAGAACTTTAGATAAAGCTAAACATTTATAATTCTCATGCTTATTAATAACAGATGAAAATAATATATAAAATGAAAAAGACATCATCATTAAGATCACAACCATTAATTTTTCGCTAGAAAACCCATTGATTTCTTGATAAGAATAATGTATAACTTTAAAGATAATAAATAATAAAAGTGAAAATAGTGATAAAAACGCTAATGCAGTTGACAGTATACTTCCTATTAAGTTTTTATCTGAAGCCAGAATTCCATACTCTAACCTTAATGTTGATATAGAAGATAGTATAATAGAAATAGACAATACTGATCCGTAAATACCAAATAATTCTGGATTATACAACCTAGTTACAAAAGGTAGAGTTCCTAATACTATTATTTGTGCAAATGCATTCCCAAATAGAACTTTGATGATATTTTTAAACATTTCTAATATTATCTACAATGGAGCTCGCGATTAGTTCTTCTAAAGTTGTATCATTTTGCATTTCAAGCCAAGAGTCACCGTCTTTTACATAATAGCATGGCGCATTCATTTGCGTATATGGACCAAAATGAGCACATTGATATTCGATACACTCAAAACCTCCACTATGCTCTACGACATCAATAGATACATAAGGAGTATTCAATGCATTTTTAAAATTTAGTGCAAAATTAAGTAAATCTTTGGTTGGTTTAATAAAATCAAACTTCCCACTTCCACTAGCTCTAAAGTCATTTTCTCTTGTCCCCCTTTTGAGAACAAAAACCTTTTCACCGAACACTAACACCTTGAAATCGTGCAATAAATTGGGGATAAAGTCTTGTATTACATAAGGCTCTCTCCATCTGTAATAATTCCATTTATTTTCATTCTCAATGGATTTTTTTAATCTAACTTGAAAATACGCCCTCGCAAGGTATCCAATTCTTTTAATGCCTATTTTCTTAAAGTGATTTAATCTTAAGAAGCTTATTAACTCTCTACCACTTTCAATAAGTTTCACACCACCACTACCCGCTCCACCAAGAACTTTTGCTACACTACGTTCTTTTATATTTATACTTTCTATATAGTAATGTTGATTGACATATGGAAGCCCAATCAATTTCGCCAACTCTCCTTGATAACCTTTATTATCATGTGCTTTTATGAGTTGTCTAGATGGAATCAAATTATTTCTTTTGTCAAATTTTAAATCTAAAATATCATCTAAGAATGCTTTTACATTTGGGTTTTGGTGACTACCACAAACATAGTATGTTTTTTCTTCAACTTCATGACTAACTAACTCTTGAAATGTTAACGTTGAAACACAAAAGCCATACCTTTCTAATGAGGTTTTAATTAGTCCTATATCCATAGTCTTAAATGTAGGCAAACTTTGTCCAAAGTAACCTTCATGGTGAAGTAATATTATTTTCTTCATACCTAACCTTAATTTTATAAATTTATTTCTTCTTGTTTTAGAAATGTTTTTTTTGTCATCTTATTTACAAATGATGAAATTTTCCAGATGTAGGAAATCGACATAAAATAAAAAGAAAATGTGAGTAGAAATGCAATAAACATTGTAGATTCTTTAATACCAACAAAATCAGACCATAAACCGATAGCGGCACAAATTGATGCCATCGAACAGATGAAAATTAACGTTGCACCTGGTGAAAGCCCAATACGTTGGCAAATATGGTGTAGATGTTCTCTGTCTGGTTGGAATGGTGACTGACCTTTACGAACGCGACGAATCATAATGGTTGCCATGTCCATCAACGGTAAGGCAATTAACCACAGCGCTGTAACTGGCTTGAAAGCTACAGCTCCTGGCTCTTGTGTGCCGCGAATCAGCATCCAGACCACGGTAAAGCCGATAAACATACTGCCTGCATCGCCCATGAAGATCTTAAAGCGACGACCTAGTGGGAAACCTAAGTTCAGGAAGATATAAGGGAGCATCGCAGTCACGATCAATAAACAGATCGTGGCTAAATATTCATTTCCGTTGTAGGCAAACACAATACCTAATGCTGTAAAGGTGACCGAGGCTAACCCGCCCAGCAAGCCGTCTATGCCATCAACCATATTAAATGCGTTAATTGCGCCTATTACCGCAATAACGGTGATCACTGCGCCAGCGACTTCATTAAGGGCAATGGTTTCGCTCCCCATCAAGTAGCCTAAATCGTGTAAGCTGTGGCCTCCGATGTAAATCATCGCAAGGGATATTCCGGCTTGGATAATAAGACGAATTTTGAAACTTACATCGTAGTAGTCATCTAATGCGCCGAGCACTATAAGCACAGCCGAACAAGATAAGTAGAGTGATAGGTTGTCATTCATTGGTAGGAACAGAAGGAACCCGACCAGTATAGTAGAGAAAATGGAGATGCCTCCTACAAGGGGTACTACTCCTTGGTGGAGCTTTCTTGCATTGGGTTTATCTACTAGACCTACGCGCTTAGCAACTTTGCGCATAACAAAAAGTAGAACGAACGACAAAATAAATACAAATAAATATGCATTATTCATGGTAGCCAACTGTGTTATTAAATAAGTTTGAGGTAAATCTATAACGCATCCGACTGATTCCCTTTACGGATTCCATTGCATCACAGGTCCGATACTGCTGATTCTTGCTTCGCTCGTATCTAGACACGCCGAACTCTAAGAATGAGCAGGTGATTTTTTGGCGTGACAAAACCACATTAGCCAACGTGGGTTGTAACGCATTGCAAACGCTAATTTCTAATATTGAATATGTAAGTAACTGAGTTCCACCGACACTAGCTCGTGACGGTCATCGGTTCTCAGCCTTTTATAGGCAGGCCAAATACAAAGATGAATACACTAACTAACGGTTTGGGCCGGTAGTTATGTACTTCTATAAACCTAGTATTTGGTTTTGATAGGTATGAGAAATGGAGATTTAAATTGTAACCTATGCCTAACCAACATTTGCTCGCCACTTTGTTAGCTTTGAGCGTCCCTCTGACAAAAGGGAATTACATAAATTTGTAATAGTTCTCGTTTTTTATAAATCAATCTTGCCAGAAATGCACTTAGGTGCTTATTATTATTAAAAATTATCTTGCTTGGTCTCTCTTCTGTTAGGAAAGAGACTAACAGATGATTTGGGCACGCTACCGCCCCTAGGTCTGGCTCCTAGAAGCAAGTTTTATACGTAGTGTTTAATGGTTGCGTTTCCAAACAGGAGTCGAATTGTATAGTAAACACGTTGCAACTAAAAGTAGAACGTGTAAAAAGCTTGCAAAAAAATGTCTTTTTTCTGACACTTAACTCGCCATAAACGTGACGCTTTTTTTGTTGGCTTACTAATTATTAAACTCCTTCCGGCATAGCTGATGTTTGTATAGCTAGCGCGTTAATCTCAGAAGTCTAAGTGAAAATAGTTGCAATAATATGAATTGCATCACAACAGGTTGCAATGCTACACAGTCAAATTTATGACGAATATCTAAGTCTCTCTAAACTTTCGGTTTTGCTGTTTTCTTACTCTCATTATCCTTGCCTACAATACGCTCACTTATTCACCACTTTCTGCTTACCTTGTTCATTGCGCGATTGACTGAGCCGTCTTTACGTCGCGAGGTGTCGCTATATATGAAAGCAAATACTCGTAAGCGTGGGTTAACAAAGGAAAAGACGTCGTTTCGTTATGAAAGTACTGCACCACGGTGGGAAAAATACGGTTACTGGCTCTTGTCACGAGCTCGTATTACAAAATGGAAGTGTGCTGATCGACTGTGGTTTGCTACAAGGTCAAGATAATGCTCAGCAGGAGAGTTTGAATATCGACTTTTCTATCTCTGATCTCAAAGCGGTTGTTCTAACCCATTCTCATATCGATCATATTGGTCGGCTACCTTGGCTATTGGCTGCAGGTTATAAGGGGCCTATCTACTGTACGGAAGCCACCGCTGAGCTCGTACCGCTTATGTTAGAAGATGGATTAAAGCTCCAGTTAGGCATGAGGCGCCATCAAAGGAACAGCTTGCTCGATTTTATTCGAACGCTTATTCGCCCTTGCTCTTACTCCCAATGGATAGAGATAGAAGAACATACCTATCTTCGCTTTCAACCAGCAGGACACATTTTAGGGTCTGCATATGTTGAGTTTCATTTATCAAACAATGAAGTTGTTGTGTTCTCAGGGGATTTGGGACCTCGTAACACGCCTCTCCTACCTGACCCGGTATCGCCTGAAAAAGCTGACTATTTGTTTATCGAGTCAACATACGGCAATAAAGTTCACGAAGATGTTGAGTCTCGCAGTAGGCGATTGCTTTCAATTATTGAGCATGCACTTCAGGATGGTGGCGTAATTGTTATACCTGCTTTTAGCGTCGGGAGAACTCAAGAGTTACTGTTTGATATAGAACAGCTTATTCATGAGCACGCCTTGCAAGATTCTCTGCCTATTATTCTCGATTCTCCTTTGGCTAAAAAGGTAACTACTACCTATCGGCAATTTAAAAAGCTTTGGGGAGCTGAAGCGAAAGAGCGGCTCGAGCATCACCGACACCCTCTTGCGTTTGATCAATGTATTACCGTAGAAAGCCACACTGACCATTTAAAGCTCGTCAATCGACTCGCGAGCACGGCAGAAGCTGCTATCGTGGTTGCGGCCTCTGGTATGTGTGAAGGTGGACGTGTCGTCAATTATTTAGAAGCATTGCTGCCAGATAAAAGAAATGATGTGCTATTTGCAGGCTATCAAGCAGAAGGGACGTTAGGTCGGCGAATTCAGGATGGAGAAGAGAACATACTGATTGAAGGAAGGCGCGTTAGAGTGGAGGCTCAAGTACATACCATGTCAGGTTACTCTGCACATGCGGATAGGGACGATTTAATACAGTTTGTTTCTGGCATTCCTACTCCTCCGAAAGAAGTTCACCTTATTCATGGTGAACAAGAGTCGAAAAGATCGCTTTATCAACAACTGATAACCCTCGGATATAACTGCGTTATATAGTGAAATGAACAATCATTTAATTTCGAGGCAATATAATATATCGCAAACATAGTTTTTCGAATTCATTGATATAATTTCGTTAAGATTCAAAAACAAGTCATAGACAAGGACTCAGGTTCAAGAAAATTAACAAAGTTATGAGCATGTTCTGGATTAAGGGATATAATTTCTATACGAAATAAATTATAATCGCCGACTTGTAAGCAATTGGCTAGTCGATAACAACTTATTCCATTCCTATGACAGACAGTATGAGCGACACGCTTCAAGAACGAGAAGCTTCTGAATTAACTAAGCATAATTCTATCAGCATAACATCAGCATTGGACGAGTTATCCGCAAGTGAATCAAATGCTTGCCTTTATATCTACTGTCCAAAAGAAGACGAAGCAAAAATTGCTCAAGTGCTTAAGAGGCATCCTGAGATTAACGCTCAGGTTAATAACTATGCTCTTAGAGACTTCAAGAGCAAAACGCTTTGCCACTTCAAAAGCTCGCATCTAGATCCTGAACAGCAAGCATTTCTTGTCGCGGCGACAGAGCTAGGTGCTTGGGTTGAGCCATTGGTGAGCTATTTTGACCGTTCACTCGGATATACTGAAACTGAGCTTTTGCACAGCGGCTACTTCTTACACCAAAAAGCTTTTTCTATCCTTTCTAATCGCAAGAACAGCTGGCAAAAACGCTTCATCGATCTGTTGTTTGTTTTCATGCTGTCATGGGTTGCTATTCCAGTAGGGCTTATTACGGCACTACTCATTAAGCTTGAATCGCCAGGTCCGGTATTCTTTAAACAGCGTCGTACCGGCCAGTATAATGAAGAGTTTGAAGTGATTAAGTTTCGCTCGATGCGGAACGATGCAGAAAAGAACGGAGCCCAATGGGCAACAAAAAATGACGCGCGCGTAACGAAAGTCGGCTGTTTTATTCGTAAAACTCGCATTGATGAGCTCCCTCAGTTAATCAACGTACTAAAGGGAGAGATGTCGATGGTTGGCCCTCGCCCAGAACGTGAAGTGTTCATCTCTGAGTTGGAAAAAGCCATTCCTTACTATCGCTTTCGTCACGCCGTTAAACCTGGGGTCACTGGCCTAGCTCAAGTAAAATATCCTTACGGCGCATCGGTAGAAGACGCTATTTGGAAGCATAAATACGATGTCTACTATATCAAACACCAAAACTGGATGATGGAAGTGAAGATTCTTTTCCTTACAGTCAAAACGGTGTTATTTGGGATGGGTCGCTAAAACACGGCGAAGTTAATCGAACGGATCACAGGTATAAAAAAGAGCAGCGCCTTACGGTCGCTGCTCTTTTTGTGTGTATATTCTGTAAGCTCTATCGAGGATTAAGGAAACTAAGATTTGCGCTTAGTTCGGTGTTTCATCGTACCTTTAACGGCGTAGACAGAAAATGTAAATAGGCTTCTTGGCAAGCTCAAGCCTACTACGTCTCTGTAGAACTTCCATTGATATGACAAAACGCTAAATTTGTTAGCTGTCATACCACTATCCATCCGATACTTTGCTAATGGCTTAGGTAGACAGTACGCTTTAGGAGTATCTTTCAGTATATCTAACCACAATCCCATATCCTGACGTTTACGAATAAGAGGCATATAGCGCTTACCGAGTGCCTGTGTATCATAAACGGCGGTCAGGCACCCGATAACATTACTGTACATAAGTTTTTTATACGTTGTATATTCGGGAGCAGTTACAACACTCAGCTCTTCTTCACTAGTAAAACGGCTGTAGTGAGTGTATGTGAGTGGGTAGTTATTCTCCAGCATGAATGGAATTTGCTCTGCTAGTTTGTCTTCTGTCCAAAGGTCGTCAGAATCCAAAAAAGCAATAAATCGCCCTCTTGCTTTTTTTATAGCAAAATTCCGGCTCGCTCCTGCACCCAGGTTTTCTTTGTTCTGATATACACGAATGTTATCGTATTTATCAGCATATGTTTGAATGACTTGCCAAGTATTATCGGTAGATCTGTCATCTACTATTATAAGCTCCCAGTTTTTATAAGTTTGGGATAGTACACTTTGAATGCTTTCTAAAATGGTGCCATCAGAGTTATATGAAGGCATGATTATAGAAACAAGGGATTGGCTCTTTTGCATTATACTGACTTTTTAATCATCCATACTTATACAAGTTAATTAAACTAGAGGTTATCCCCAGAACACTTCTGAGGATAATTGCTATCATTTAATTTTCTTAAAAATTTCATCCCACATTGCTTTTGTTTGAGCTTTGTACTCAGCAATTTTAGTGTTGTAGCTCTCTTCTTTTACCGTCGAGATAGATGAGTTTAATGCAGCCTTGAGCTCTTCTTTTGACCATTCCGGCTTTGCTAAGAACTCGGCACGGTTGTATTCAGCAAAAAGGTTCTCGTACTTATGGCTCCAGCTCGTACCTACACAAGGAATACCTTGAGTTAATGCACTTACACAGCCATGGAAGCGAGAGCAAATAATGCCTCGGCTTGAGCCAATCAAACCTTTCACTTTTAAAGGATTAGTCTCTTGAATAATTTCAATCGGATGAGGAGTTGCCGCTTTGACTTTTTCACAAAGCTCGCCATCGTGTTTGCCTTCATGGTTTAAAAGTACTGGCGTGTAACCTAGCTCGACAATGTTTTCCACAGACTCTACTAAGAAGTCTAGGTAACGTGATTTCCAAGTCGTATTTGTATTGCGCTCGTTTACCATGTTGTAGTTAGGGATGATAAACACAGTGTTGTTGTATTTCGCGTAATCTTCTTCAAGCTCACCTTTCACTAGGTTCGTAAAGTCAGGCGCAATTTTTAACTTGGATGTATCTTCAAGGTGAGGTCGAATACCATCAAAGCTGCTCTGCTCGCGAGCAAAAATCAATGCCGCTTTACTAAAGCCATCTTTTACTGCTGCTTGTTTTTCTGGGTCAGCAAACGGGCCTAGTGCTTGAGGCATGAAAATGAATGTTTTGTTGTGTTTTGCTAGTCGCTTAACTTCTTTAGCTACCGCTTCTAAGTGTTTAGTCGGCCATTGATCACCATAAGCAAAACCAGATGCATCCAGCACCACATCCACATCTGCTTCTGTCACAATACCCCAATTGGTTTTTAGCCACTTTCTAATTTTTGTCGGTAGGTGGTAAGACAACTCGTTTAAGTCCAAAAAGCGCTTTTTCAAAGACAGTTTCTGATAAGCGTTGACCTCAGCACGCGCTTTATATGGCGAGTTACCATTAGGTGCCAAAACAATCTCTGCACTCGGATCAAACTCATTCAATTTTTGAATAACAGCGTGCAACATAAGCTCCGCGCCTTTGTTAACAAATTGAACACCTTTAATTTCAACGATCATTATTTCACTACCTTTATTAAATCTGAGTTGTCTTTTTTGTGAGAGAACGGGATAAAGCCTTCTGGGTCTGCATAACCTACTGACATCAGCATAACCGTACGTTCGTGAGACTCTAAGCCTAGCAGTTTTTCAAGTCTCTTTTCACGGTCTTCTACATCTGGCCAGTTGATCATACAAGAGCTTAGCTCCATTGTTTCCAGTGCTAGAGCGAATTGCATTGCCACCAATGAACCATCAATGTAAATAACGTGACGATCTCGCTCTGCTGGGTATGCAGAAAGGTCTCCAACGATAGCAATAATCATTGGGAAGTTATGCCCAAAACCAACAGTACCCATAGCGCTATCGGCAACTTTATTCACCATGTCTTTGTCGGTTACAACATGAAACTTAAATGGTTGGCGGTTACATGCAGAAGGCGCTTGTTTTGCAATTGTCATTGCGCGCTCGATCTTCTCCATTTCAACTGGCTGCTCAAGGTACCAACGGGTTGAGCGGCGTTGTTTAAACAGTTTTTCTAACTGCTCTGTTGTAATTTCTGAAACTTCACTTGCGTTTTTCGCATAGGGAATTGAACGCATCGTTAGCTCATCTAGAGATTGAACTTTCTCTAAACACGCGAAGTAATCAACTTTTGCTTTATCAATATCAGTGTCTTTACCCGCAATTTCAAAGAAATGACTAATTACGCTCACACACCAATCCAACTCTTCTTTATTAAGTTGTTGGTTGTTGCAAGCAACAACAAAAGCGTCAACGGTTTCTTGAATGTAACGAGTAGCAAATACGTCTCTTCTTGGACGCATAATCAAGCCCTTTTCAAGACGGTGTACATTTCGTCTTAAAAGAACTCGACTGTCTCTCGCTTTGGCATTGTCATCATGGTACTTCAAACTACCTTTCAGAACCGACTGGTGCTCTCTGTAGAACTGTGTGCTGAAGAACGTGTAGTAAAGAGAAGAGGTAAATCTGGTTTTTGACATTGTACGGATCAAGCCTGCTCTTGTATTTTCAATGAACGTCTTAATACGATTTTTTGTATTTTTACTTAGAAGCTTCAATAACAGGCTTTTCATTTAAATTTCCTAATACAGTATGTTGCAGGCATAAATACAGATTTGGTCATAATTAACGCCATAATTTGTGTCTTTGGATGGAACCAAAGAACGAAATAACTCGCGCTAGCATATGAGATAAGTGTGGCAATTGCGGCGCCCTCTCCTCCAAACTTAGGGATAAGGAAGTAGTTGAGCACAACGTTAACAATTGCTGCGATACCATGAGTAAACAAAGAGAACTTTAGCAATCCTTCGGCTATGAGCCATTTGCTCAATAATGCGCGCATAAAGATAAAACAACCAGCCCAAATATGAATGGTTAGAATAGGTGCAGCTGGGGCATAAGGCTCACCAAAAGCTAGCGGCACAAGCCATCCGCCCAACAGTGACACCGCGATAGCGATCACTATCGCCATCCAAAGCAGTACACCGCATAGTTGTTCGAGCTGGAAGTTGTATCTTTCTTTATCATCCCGAGCTTTTAGCAATTTAGGAAAGAAAGAGGTCGTTAAAGCCAATGGGAAGAAATACCAAACTTCAGACAAACGAGCAGCAACAGAGTAGATCCCGAGTTCTGTCGCTCCTATCATTTGGCCAATCATTAACTGGTCTATTTTAAGATAAACAACAGACATAAAACCAGATAACACCAACCATTTAGATTGATCCAGTAGAGACAGGGCGTATGGTTTGTTCCAAGAAAAATGTTTGAGCGTTACGGCTTCAGAAAAACGTTTATTGTAGTAAATATAACTAGATACATACAGCACGCCGCGTATAACAAGCTCAATAAAAAATACCCAGATAAAGAAACTAAGCTCGGCTTTGAACAAAATACCAACTAATTTAGCAACGCTAGAAATTGTCAATGTTGCTACTCGAATAAAAACGAGATATTTGGATGCTACTTCAGCTTGAAAGTAAAACTCAATAACGTAAAGGGCAGATGAAATATTTATAACTGCAGCAACAATCAACCATTTCGGATCGACGAGCTCTATAGAACTCTGCCAAATCAAAATACCAATAACAGCGATCGTTGCCCCAACGACCCCACCGATCACTCGTAATAAAAATGATGAGCACAGCACCTCGTACTGGCTGCGTCCATTTACGATTTCTCGCGTAACAAGAGCATTAAGACCAAGAGAGGTGAAAGGAGCTAAAAGAGCTAAAAAAGAAACAATAAAGTTATATTGACCAAACTGTTCAGGCGCTAAATATCTAGCTAGGAAGATATTTATTAAAAAAGTAATCGCTAAAGTTATTATTTTTTCACTAAATAACCAAGCTGTATTTCTCAGTGCTTTTTTTGTTGAGTTCATTTTTTAAACTACTTAATAAACTTGGTCATGATAAAAAATAACCTTTATATATATCGCGCAACGCTAACAGCTTGCTATAACGTATCTTTTTAAAAGATTTCAAAAAAAACGCAAAGTTGAGTACTAAACTCAAGCTACCAAAGATTTCTCGAAAAGCGATACCTCTAGCCATCATCTCATTGCTGTTTTTTATTTCTTTACCTGATGACTCTAGTGGATGTCGAGTAATCACTTCAGGAACAAAACCCAACTGACATCCAGATTTCCTCAATCGACTCAAGAATACTGGTTCATCACAAAGAGGGTATTTAGCGCCAGCCCCAAGATTTTCAGGAAAAGTGAGATGGGACTTGTCTATTAATACAGAGGCTTTAACTGCAATCTCAATCGTTCCAACTTTCAAGATGGAGATATTATTATGTTTAAATTCTTTGTCTGCATAGTTTTTGATCAACCTGCTCCCCGTTAGGTCTGACACAGAGAAAGTCAAAACTTCGTAGTCATTCCTCGAAAAAGCCTGAACAACTCTCTCGTAAGCAAGTTCTTCTAACTCAACATCATCGTCAAGGAAGAAAACATAACTTGCATCATTTGGAATGTGCTTTATCGCTAGATTTCTACTTTTTGCCACACCAGTTTCATCTGAAAATACAGAAAACACATCGCTACGGTGTGAGATTTTCTTGAGAAATTCGTCTTGAGTGGACTTTGAGGTGCACTGGGAAACGACAACGTAAAACACTTCTTCCCTCTGCTTCAGAAAGATGTCAGGAACGTTGAGCAATCGATCACCATAAGCAGCAACTAAAAACGTAACCTTTTCCATTTTTACTTTCTCAAATTTCGCTGCTTCAAGAAAAGTGAAAGTGCAGACTTGTAGTTATCACGAGAAATCAATCGAACCATAGTCAAAAGAGGGAGCATTTCTCCTGTCACCTTGTATCTCATGATTTCCATTGATTTTTTATGAGCGGCATTCATTTTGTTTTGATGCTTATCGAAAAACAGTTCAAAACCTCTCGTTTTACGATCATTCGAACTTGAGATTCTCTCACCCGCATGCTCGGTATTTAGGTAGTAGTTGTATTTATCAATTTTGTAACCTTTACCAAATCGGTCTACAAGCCTTACCCAAGTGTCGTAATCTTGAAATGCTGGCATCGCTTCGTCAAAACCGCCAATAGCCTTTAGCTTAGCAACGCTGGTTAACATCTGGTTTCCAACCAAGTTTTGATACATTAGGTTATTCAGCTCAAACTCACCTTGCTCGAACCCAAATTTTCGATGAATTTCTTTGTCTGTGGTAACTTCAATAATGTTTGCACAAACTAGAGAATACTTGTCCTCATAAGCATCGACTAAATCGTCTACACGGGATACCCCAAAGTAGTCATCATCGTCCATACCTGTAATCAACTCACCCGATGCAGCGTTCAATGCAACATTTCGAGAGTAACAAGCGCCTCTCCCTTCATCGTTTCTGAAGTATTTTAATGGATAAGTCGTTTGCATCTGTTTAATTACACCTTGGGTATCGTCTGTTGACGCATCATCTACCACGATAACTTCGATGTTTTTGTAAGTTTGGTTATAAGCAGATTCAATTGCTCGTTTGAGCAGTTGACTTCGATTATGAGTAACAATATAAATAGTCACTAATTTCATATTCAACTCTATTATTTATTTTTTACTAATTAGTTTTTCTGCTCTTTCGAGCTCTGCCAATTTATAAATACATAGTATTAAAAATACGACCCAGGTAAAGTGAGTACTAAGGTACTCAGAGCGATAAGTAGATGCAATTAGAAGATGAAAGGTTAACAAGCCACCAAGAAAATACTTTGTAGAGGTAAATCCATACTTAAAGCAAGGATAGAACAGTGACATGAAGAACGTAAATATCATAAGGACACCTATCGCTCCACTTTCCCAAAACATGTCTAAGATATAGTTGTTAGTTATCCTAAATAAGTAATCTTCACTCTTCATACCAAACTCATCAAGAACAGACATTGTGCCAAGTCCGTGTCCAAAGATAAGCTGTGTGTAGTTTGACTCTGTTATTAATTGAACAAAAGATATCATAAATTGGCTACGAGAAGATCCACCAGA
This sequence comes from Vibrio sp. Vb2960, assembly GCF_033337665.1. Lineage (NCBI taxonomy): Bacteria > Pseudomonadati > Pseudomonadota > Gammaproteobacteria > Vibrionales > Vibrionaceae > Vibrio > Vibrio sp. Vb2960. The sequence continues at coordinate 33,485 of NZ_JAWORD010000007.1, forward strand.
GGCTTCTGTCGACATCTTATAATAGATAAATTCAATTAAAATAGTACCTACGTATATTAGAAATAGTACTAATACCATGACAAGAACAAGTATGAAAAAGTGACTTATTCTTGTTTTACCCGTTAGAACTGTTTTTAGAAAAGTAAATACGAATACAAATCCTAGTAATAGGACAAAGTTTACATATGCCCCACCAGAGAAAGAGAGTATTACAATAACAAATGATAACAACAATAACGCTATTCTTGAGAAGCTATGTCTTACCAAAAAGCTAATAAGAATCAGGGACTCCATTAGGATGGGTGATAAATAGTTTGGCTCTTCAGCGATCGAAGTCACACGAGAAGGAAACACAGTTCTCAAAGCTGCAGGGACACCATGCATCCAGTCTCGTGTTTCAATAAAGAATGGGATACCCAAGAATTTACCAATGACTTGCCAGTAACCAAGAGCGATAAAAGCTAGCGTACTTAGCAAGGCTAATTTCATAAATTTCTTTAAGGAAGACTCTGTTGCATTCGAGAACCAAAGAAGAAAGATAAAAACATTCAGCATAAGAGAAAAAAATGTAAACATCCTGCCTATGATTACAGATTTCAAATATTCAGCCACCAAGTAATCTCGGCTAATTAATATGCTAAAAAGTGAGATAATAAAAACGGATAAAAATGAAAGGCATACGAATACAGGGTACTTTTCAAACCTAAATGTTCTTGAAGTAATTAAGTAGTATGAAAATGCTAATAGTGAGGAAAGGAATAAAATAACTAAGAAGATTTTATTCCATTGTGTTACGGATAATGGCGCAAATAATGCAAAGAGGCACATATGCGCCTCTAATAGTTTTTTCGGTGCTAGATCGACGCTATGCATTTTTTCTTTTTACTGCGATTCGAATTAATGCAATGAATATAGAAAGAATTCCGCCAATCAATGTACCTAAAACACAAATAATTGCCCTACTAGGACTGTCCTTTTCTTCTGGCACTACTGGGGGGTCAATCATTTCGAATATGTACTGGTCTTGAGCCTCCGCAAGCATTAGTTTTTTAGTTTGCTCCTCGATGAGCTGGTAAAAAACATTCTGCATTTCGGAGAGGTTCGTTAACTTCAATTGCTTATCCAAATATTCAATATTCTTCTTAGCTTGGCCAATATCTTTATTCTTCATCCATTCATTCAGATCAGAGATCAACCATGATAACCATTGCTCTGCTAACTCTGGAGACTGATTTGTTAATGAAATAATTGTAGCGCCACTCACTTTATTAAAATCAATTGATAACAACTCGTTAAAAAACTTGATTGCTTCAAGCCTAGTGGGCTCTGGCTGCTTTCCTTCACCGACAGTACGCGTCCAAACACCAGTTGATTCATCGTATATTTCAGGGTCGATAATAATTCGTCTTGCAGATGCATCCCAGCTATCAATTGCCATTAACGGAATTAAGATATCGTGTCGCTCAATAAAAGAGCCTAAAAAAGCTCTCGAACGCAATGCTTCCAATGCGATCGCTTGTTTTGAACTTTCCTTCCCACCAAAGCCCGCTAAAGCAGCTAAGCCACCTAATTGCCCCATTGCGGAACTTGTTGAATTATCAGTAACAGGGAACAACACTGCTTCAGATTTATAAATGTTTGGTTTTGAAATAGCAAACAGCACTGATGCCACTGCAAAAGTGAATGTGATTGAAATAATCAACCATTTCTGTGTCCAGAGTAACCGAACTAGTTCACTAATATCCACTTCGAATTGATTCTTTTCCATTATATCAAGGGGGATTACTCCCCCGTCTCTCGATTTTGTTATTTATTACTTAAGTGCGTTAATCGCTACACCTGTTTGATATAGGATCTGTGTCGCTGCTGTCCAAGTACTTAGTGCATCACGGTAGTCGGTATCAATTGGCACAACAATAGTATCGCCTGCTTTTAACCCTTCTTTATTGTTTCCGAACCAATAACCTGATGAAGGCTTGTAAACAGAACCATCCGCACGCACTACAAAAATACGGTCTTCGTCCGCTTGTTTCTTAGCTCCACCCGCTTTGTTCAAGTAATCATCAACATCAAGTTTGTTGTCTAACAAGTAGGTAATTGGAACCTGAACTTCACCCATAATCGATACAGTATTGCGGAAGGTTGGGACAAAAAGGAAGTCTCCATCTTCTAGCATAAAATCTGCTGAACGCTCACCCTTTAAGATGCGATTTAACTGTACCACCATACGCCCAAGTGCTTTGCTGCGACTTGCTTCCTCAACAAATGCTAGTGTTTTTTCTGGGTCTGAAATTACAGAGCCCATATTACTATCGGCTCGGAACGTCTTCTTCGCTGTTTCTTTACGCATATCTGCTGCATATTGGTTTAAAAGCTTCTGCTCTTGTAAACGCAATGCTTCACGCGTAAATATTGCTCCTTGAGGATGAGCAAACTCTGTCAGACCTCCAGCTCGGTCCAATAACTCACTTAAGGTTTCACCTTGACGCACGGTATAGGTTCCTGGGAAACGAACTTCACCCTGTAAAGTGACTGTGCTTTGTAGCTTCACATTTGGCTTTTCTAAGATGTTCAAACGATCTCGCCCCACGATAACTGCATCGTCCGAAGCACTGCCTTGAATTGCTTTACGCAGATCAATACGTTCAACATCAATATAAGCACGTTCATCCGCACTATTAATCGCAGTTCGTGCTAGTTCTGCATTAATTGTAAATGCGTTGTAAGTCAAACCACCAGCTGCTTCAATAAGCGTTGATACCGTCATTCTTGGAGTAATCGGATAACGCCCTGGGTGCTTGACTTCACCAAAGACTTCAGCAATTTGAGGGGCTAGTCCCAAACGAGACTGTTGCTGAAGTTGTAACAACACAGGGGCAAGTAAAGTGCGACGAGTATTTTGCTTCAGCTTTTCAAAGTCTTCCTCTGTAATCTCTTTACCACGGAAAATGATTTTAGCTGGTTTCGCCTGCTCTGTGGCGCTCGGGTTGTTCAGCGTACCGTTTGCTGAATGCGAAACGGCAACAGAAGAGCTCATCACTTCTTGCTCTTTCTGTTGTTCCAGCTCAGCTTGCTCTTGCGCTTGCTCCAATGTTTTTGCTTTTGAAACAGCCTCTTGTGTTGCCAATGTATCCAAGTCTTCGTTATTAAAGCGGTTGAAAACCAATATACGATCTCGTGATTGTAACTGGAGGTTGTCTTGGCTACCTGGTGATAGAATTGCGTTGGCTAAGCTTAGTTGGAACACTTCAATATCACGTTGCGGATTAATCTCTCTAACCACAACCGCATAGTTAACATCAGCTGTAGAATTAAAAGCTGAGTCAACAGATTTGAAAAGATCAGCAACACGAAGACCATTGCGCCATTCCACATAGCTAGGATGACGAACATCTCCCTCTATCTGTACGTAACGAGTAAGCTCTTCGCTTTTTTTCAAGATCTTGATGGCATCGCCATTTTTAACTTTACTCTGTCGATCTTGCGTTTTATTGAAATCAAGCGTCAGAGCCTCACGAGCGCCATGTGAAGCGTAGCGTTTTATCTCCAATTGCTCGACATGGGCATTCGCAGTAAAACCACCAGCCATCTGAATAAGTTGCTGGTATGTTTCACCTTGCTTGACTTCATAAATTGCAGGGCGGTTGATTTCGCCTTCTATAGACACTGTATCGTTAACAGAACCAATTAAAACAACATCATCCGGTAGCAAGCGCACATCATTACTTGCATCACCTTTTAGTAAAAGGTCATACATATCCAACTTACGAATGATTTTACCATCACGCTTTAGCTGGATATCTCTCAGCGCCCCACTTTCACCAAAACCGCCGCTGTAATAAATAGCTTGTGAAATTGTCGTTAATGCGCTAACCGTGTAGGCACCAGGCTTATATGCATCCCCCATTACAAACACTTGCATGGTGCGTAATTCACCCAATGAGATATCACTGCGCACACCAATCATTTGCTCTTTTACACGTTGCGTTAGAGAGTCACGAACATCAGAAAAGTGCATGCCAGCAACATTTACCGGCCCAAGTGAGGGGAAGTTGATTGTGCCCGCACGATTTACGCGTAAACGATGCGTTTCATTCTCCTTACCAAACAACTGCACAATGATTTCATCACCTGCACCCACGGTGTAATTTGCTGGCACAGGAACATCACTGATCGGAGCAAAGGTGCTTGGAGAACCAGCAAAAAGATCTAAACCAAAGCGTTTAAGCTCTCCCTGCTCACCTTTTTTGAGCCATTGTTCTTCGATATTGGAAGATACAGCGCTACTAGCTTCAGTTCTAGGTTGGATTACTTGCGGATTTTCGTAAGGAGACTTGTTTGAAGATGAACTAGAAGGAATGGAGAAACCATACTTACTCGCCAAGGCCTTTTGTTGGTCGGCGGGTAGGTTTTGAAACATTTTCATTTGTTCTGGAGTGGGTGTTTGTGCCATTGAATAAGACGCAAACGTACTTGCCAATATAAAAGCGGCAATAGAGAAATATCCTTTAAACATGGTATGTCACTATAATAATTGAATAAAAGACCCTAGCCCCAAGTTTGAGCTCTAGGTATTTAAATTAGAAACGGTGCTGAAAACCCAATGTAATCGAGTTAAGGCGAACTTGGTCTTCAGAGACGTTATCAACGAACTCAAATATCACCGCGCTTTGGTTATTTAAAGCGTAGTGCATACCTAACCCAAAACTAAATCCTTGTTCTTTGTGAGAACCTACATTTTGTAGATCAAGCTGAACGCTTGAATACCCAGCTAAACCATAAAGTGCAACTCGCTCTGAAACCGGCATATTCAACTTAACAAAGCCGCTCAAAGCGCTATCAACGGCAAGACCACTGTCACGTTGAACTGATGTCCCATAACGCCCTTCTAAGCCGATATAGTCATTAAAGAAGTACCCTGCTTGCGCACTAAGAAGGAAAGGACTCCCCTCTTTTACGGACTCAGAAGACGAGCTTTTCAATTCTGCATTTGAGTAGCTCACTAACGCACCAGCATAAAAATCGGCTGACGCTGAAAAAGAACTCAGGCTCAAGCCCAGTGCACCAAGTATTCCCAAACAATGCTGCTTTCTTATCACGTAAAAGTCCCTAGTACTGGTAATAATATGGGCTGCCAAAGCAAAGTTAAGCGTGCTATGCAGGCCATTAAATACTGAAGAGTTGGCACGCTACCGCCCTGAGGCGTTGAGCGTAAGCCACTGTATCGCTTTCTATATGGTGTAAGTAAAAACGACCTATTTCCTCCAAACCTCTAGTTCTGGAGGAAATAGGCCGACAAATTATGCACTCTTGATAGTTTATCAGCAAGCAAGGGAGCAAGATAACCGCGCAATGTCACGCTGGTGTTAGAAATGAGATCGAAAGCCATGGCAAAATAAGAAACTATTTACATGCTAAGGCTTTTTTATCTAGAATATAATTTGGAGCATTTTTATGCTACCAAACATCGATGTTTTTATACCGGATACACAAGGATTAATAATGAAGAATACAGCTCTAGCTATTCTTATGGCTCTAAGCGCAACAACTGCATTTGCAGCAGAAGAAGCAGGCTCAACAGGCACAGCTTCTGCGTCAGCAACTGGCACGACAGCTGTAGGTGTAGGCGCAGCAGCAGCAGTAACTGTAGTAGCAGTTGCAGCGTCAGATAGCGACTCAACATCTACTTCAACATCTACTTCTACTTCTACTTCGAACTAATTTCGTTTTGTAGAACAGAAGCCAATCGCCCTGAATGACTCAGGGCGATTTTATTTGTAAGAGGGAATAATGAATATCTTCCGAATACCTAAATGGATACGCCAACTCCTCATTCTTCCACTACTCCTTGTACTCTTTGGCTGCACACAGAAATTCAATGATGTTTCAGCAACCGTCCAAGAAGCCTACGGTAACTACATTGATATCGAGATGACACCAGAAGAAATCAATGCTATTCCATATGCCAGTGCCTATTTGAAACTTGGAAATCAAAAACAGGTGTTTGTTGTTTTAGCTTTTGCGGAACAAAACCAACTCAGCGGCAAAAAACAACTGAAATGGGTAAGCGCCGATAAAGCGATGATCGTTACAGAGAATGGGCACATCGTCAAAACGATTGGTCTACAGAGTGGGGACTTAGCAGGTGTTTACGGTGACGTTCCAGATTTTTCTTTAGACTCAACCTCTGTCAACTACACACTTTCATACGATTGGGCAACACAATACCGTTATGGCTTTCCTGCAAATATAACGCGTTCTTACTCAGGCCAAGAAACGTTAACAACACCTATTTCTAGCACTATGACCAACGTATATAAAGAAGTTGTTGAGTTTAGCAGTCTTTCTCAATCGGTCGAAAACTACTATTGGGTCAATGAACAGGGTCAGGTCGTTAAAACCTTACAACACCTAGGGCCAAATATGATTCCGGTTGAGTTAACCATTTTGAAGGGATATAGCAAATCATGAGCAAGCAACTACTCACATTATTCGTTTTGGTCATGCCGCTTTTGAGCATGCCTAGCTTCGCTCAAACAGAAACCTCTGCTATGCAACCATTAAATGTTGAATTGCTAGAAGCAGGCAAACGGCTACAATTTCAAGGGCCGGCTCGTTTAGAAAATGTGTTAGCACTTGCTAGGGAGCAAAGCGTCTCTCTGCAATATTCTCTTGGTACCACTTTGTTTGATAAATCGGAACACGCCGAGAAAACCTCTACCGCTTTAAAGAACTCGGTGCTCAATCAAATGATTCAACACAATTTGGTCGCACATCCATTCTACAAGTTCATTCAGAAGCAAAGCTTTGCACCACGCTTACTGTCTGCGATTGATGTTGATAAAATTCGACTAGATAAATTCGACAACCCACTGTTGCGCGGCGATTACCTGCTCGCTAGCCCTCTACGCGAAGAAAAAGTGTATTACTTAGGAAACCTAAGTAGCGTGTATTCCGTTAAGGCGCAAGCAGGCATCCCTTTGCAAAGACAAATAGAGAATTTGAAAAATAACATTGGTGCGTTATCAACACCGCCAGTGTTGATCTACCCAGATGGTCACGTAGTTAAGCCGCATCACGGAGCTTGGTTAACGACACAATATTACTTACCACCTCTGACATTGGTATATATTCCGTTTGGTGATCTTGAATACTCCGAAATGGACCAAGATATTGTCCGCCTACTCACTCAATTGATACCAAACTCCACAAAGAGACCACAATGATGCCAATTAGAAAAAGCTTAACCCTTTCTTTAATGGGCCCTGCATTGGTTTGGGCTCAAGATATACCCTTTGAGGCTCCCTCGCTACAGCCTTCTCAATCTGATTTTGGTGGTGTTGGTTTAATGCAGATGCCAACCGGACGTATGGCTCCTGAAGGGGAATTCAACTTTTCTGTAACAGGTAGTGATGAGTACCTTTTTTACAATGTGACTCTGCAGCTTATGCCGTGGTTAGAAACAACCATCCGTTACACTCAAGTTAACGACCTGCCTTACTCATCATCCTTACCCGATGTTGATAATGAATACACAGACAAGGGGATAGATTTTAAATTTAGATTATGGGAAGAATCTGAATACATGCCAGAAATTGCCCTAGGTGTGAGAGACTTTGCTGGTACCGGCCTTTTTGATGCTGAGTTTATTGCAGCGACAAAACGATATTCTAATTCGAAATTAGGTACTTTTGATTTTACTTTGGGTATGGGTTGGGGCTACTTGGGAACCAGAGACAATATAACCAATCCATTTTGCAAAGCATCAGACAAATTCTGTGAACGTTCTGAAGAGTTTCTTGATTCTGGAGGAACAACTAATTTTGACAGAGCTTTCAAAGGGCCTACGGCTTTATTTGGTGGTATAGAGTTCCAGACGTTGCACGCTCCTTTACGATTTAAAGTTGAGTACGACAGCAATGATTATTCTACAGACTATGCAGTTGTGGGTGCAGATGTTGATATGAAGCCCCACACACCATGGAACTTTGGTGTCCTCTACCGTCTAGGCATGGCCGATTTTCGTTTAAGTTATGAACGCGGCGATACTTTAGTAGCAGGCTTAACGCTAAACACTAATTTCAATGACATGCCATCATTCTGGCGAGACACACCAACCCCAGAAGTGGAAGATAACCAACCCAAAGAACTGTCTGATGTTGATTGGGAACGTGTAACAGAAGATTTAGACAAAATTGCTGGTTATCGAAACACGCGTGTTTATGTTGATAACAATACAGTAACTGTCGTTGGTGAGCAGAAGAAATATCGTGACCGTACAGAGGCACACGAAAAAGCGGCAGCTGTACTCCATAATGAAATGCCTGACGATATTGATACCTATGCGATCAATGAACGTAGCCGAGGCTTAGTCGGCGAACAAACGATTATTTCCAAAGAGAAATATCGCGACTTTGCCCAAGTTAATTACATCAATCCGAAAATAGAAGATGCAACCTCAAGGGCTACAACTAAGCCAATGGGAGAATCTGTCTACGATGGTTTTGAACGTTTTGATTGGGGCTTTGCACCTAAACTAGTTCAAACTCTCGGAAACGCTGAAGATTTCTATCTCTTTAGTGTAGGGCTAAGCGGTAATGCCTCATATTGGCTGACGGACAACCTTGAAATTGGCGGTTCGTTATACTGGGATTGGTATAACAACTACGATAAGTTTATTTATGTCACTCCACCTGATGGCACTACTGTTCCTCGTGTTCGCACCATGTTCCGCGCTTACCAAAATGAACATGCTGTAACCATGTCAAACTTACAATTGACTTGGTTCCAAGAGTATTCCGATACGATGGATCAGCAATTCTACGCGGGCTATCTGGAGAGTATGTTTGCTGGAGTCGGTACCGAGTTTCTTTACCGTCCACAAGGAGCTAACTGGGCGATTGGCGCTGACGTCAACGTAATTTCTCAACGTGATCCACAAAGTTACTTCGGTGTTTACGATGAGAAATGGCAAAACGTGCCAGAATATGGACGTCCGTTCCAAGTTATTGATAAAGGCTTCACTGGTTTTGTATCTGGTTACTACTACCCTCAATGGGAATTCCTACAAGATTTGATGATCCAAGTCGATGTTGGTCAGTTCCTAGCTGGTGATGTTGGTACACAAATCAATGTTTCTAAGCAGTTCAAGAGTGGCGTAATTGCTGGTGCCTTTGCGTCATTTACAGACTTGTCTGCGGATGAATTTGGTGAAGGTAGCTTTACCAAAGGTTTCTACTTGTCGATTCCATTTGACATCATGACCGTTAAGCCAAGCAACAATCGTGCGAACTTTAGTTGGCAGCCTCTTACTCGTGACGGAGGACAGAAACTCGGACGTAAATACAGCTTGATTGAGTTGACCGACGAGCGAAATCCTTGGTATCAAAGGCCTAACCGTTCGGATGTGGAATAATAAAGTAATCAAGGGAGCTGCGGCTCCCTTTTTCATATCTAGATACTGAGTCATAGAAGACTCAAACCTATCTTCCTGCTTCCAATAGCGCTACTTTTCGTTTCTTGCTAGAATTCCTGAGAAAATTTTAATCTATGGTGGAAGTTCTATGATCATCGTAACTGGTGGCGCTGGCATGATCGGCAGCAACATTGTTAAAGCACTAAACGAAGCTGGTATTAACGATATCCTGGTTGTCGACAACCTAAAAAATGGCAAAAAGTTTAAGAACTTAGTTGATCTGGACATCACAGATTACATGGATCGTGACGACTTTCTGACCCAAATTATGGCGGGCGATGATTTTGGTCCGATTGAGGCAATTTTCCACGAAGGTGCTTGCTCTGCAACGACTGAGTGGGATGGTAAGTACATGATGCTAAACAACTACGAGTACTCTAAAGAGCTGCTTCATTACTGTTTAGATCGCGAGATTCCATTCCTATACGCTTCTTCAGCAGCCACTTACGGCGATACAGATACTTTCGTTGAAGAACGCGAATACGAAGGTGCACTGAATGTATACGGTTACTCGAAACAGCAGTTTGATAACTACGTTCGTCGCCTATGGCAAGACGCTGAAGAACATGGTGAGACCCTTTCTCAAATCACCGGCTTCCGCTACTTCAACGTATATGGCCCACGTGAAGACCACAAAGGTAGCATGGCATCAGTTGCGTTCCACCTAAACAACCAACTTAACGCAGGTGAAAATCCTAAATTGTTCGCGGGCAGCGAATCATTCAAACGCGACTTCGTTTACGTTGGTGATGTCTGTAAAGTAAACCTGTGGTTCTTAGAAAACGGCGTATCAGGCATTTTTAACTGTGGTACTGGCCGTGCTGAATCTTTTGAAGAGGTAGCAAAAGCAGTTATCAAGCATCATGGCAAAGGCCAAATTGAAACCATCCCATTCCCTGAGCACCTAAAAGGCGCTTACCAAGAATTCACACAAGCGGATCTGACCAAACTGCGCACCGCAGGCTGTGATGTTGAATTCAAGACAGTTGCAGAAGGCGTTGCCGAATACTTGACTATCCAAAACAGTTAAGCACCACAAGGTGGTAGAACCATAACCTGCCACCTTTACTCAAATGCAATAGCCTGTATCATTCCTAACTATCTTTTTTCTCATTTAAACCACTTCGCCCGTACACGAATAGGTAACTAGACACGCCATGACCATAAAACGTGATGACTTCGACCCTAAAGCATATAACCCTGAGTTTAAGCGCCACTTTCTGTCGCCTAAGTACTGGGGCACGTGGTTAGGTGTTATCTTATTTTTACCTTTATCATTAATGCCACTGGGTTTACAAAAGTGGTTGGCGAAAACCATAGCCAAAAAACTGTCGAAATCCCACAAGGGGCCAGCTCACCGAGCGAGGGTTAACTTTGAGCTGTGTTTTCCGGAAAAGTCGTTCCAAGAACGTGAAGCTTTGATAGAAAAAACACTCTACACAGCAGCCATGTTCTTTTTTCGCTTCGGGTTACTAAGTTTACGCTCACCAAAATGGCTTCAGAACCGTTGCCAAATTCGCGGCCTAGACATTTTACGACAGCACATTGATAACAACGAAAATGTGATTTTAATGGTTCCCCACTCTTGGGCAATTGATGTGCCTGCTATCTTGCTCGCGTCAATGGGAATGCCAGTTTCTGCAATGGCGAAGAAACAAAAGAATGATGTTGCTGACTGGCTAATGCACAAGCAAAGAGTCCAATACGGTGGCCGTGTTTATGAACGCTCAGGTGGCATTAAGCCTTTCCTGAAATCCATTCGAGATGGCTATGTAGGGTATTACCTACCCGATCAAGATCACGGCCCAGAGCATAGTGTGTTTGTGGATTTTTTTGCAACACGTAAAGCAACGCTACCTGGTTTAGGCAAAATTGCGAAACTATCACGCTCAAAAGTACTGCCTCTATTTGCGTCGATGAACACTGAAGATGGTACGTTTGATATTGAGATTTTACCAGCGTTTGAGCTGGATAAAGGCGAAGAGCAAGACGCTCGTACCTGTAATGAAGCCATTGAATATTTTGTCGGTGATAAACCCGAACAATATATGTGGGTACTACAGTTGCTGCACTCTCAAGAAGACGGCAATAACTATTACAATTTGTTTAAACCAAGATATAACAGCGACTGGAAAGTGCAGTGAAAGTATTTGTCGTAAGCTTGGCTCGATCGCTAGATCGCCGAGAACGTATTGAAGAAAAGTTAAAACAACAAGGCATTACGTTTGAATTTTTTGATGCAGTAGATGGCTCTGTTGACCGTTTTCTTCATTCAGAAAAAAGTCGTCCTACCATTACTCTACGCCGCAAAGGGTATCAATTAAAAACCAGTGAAGTCGCCTGTTTTGCAAGCCATTACGAGTTGTGGGTTCGCTGTGTTGAGCTTGATGAACCGATCGTCATCTTAGAAGACAACGTCGACCCCGTAGAAGGGCTGAAGCAAGTACTCGAACATACCCTTCCATTGACTTCTAATTATGACTACATCAAGTTGTCTGCCACTCAGAAGCGTGTATTCACCCCAATCGTACCTATTGATGATAATCATATGCTAGGGGGATACTCAGCAGGCACTTGTGGTACCACCGCTTATATCGTCACACCTAAAGCAGCCTCAAAGTTTGTTATGCATGCTCAAGAGTTTATTGAACCAGTCGATGACTACATGGAAAAACCATGGAGACATAGTGTTCAAGTTTACAGCGTGTCTCCAGATCTCTTTACTAGAGCAGAGATTGCTTCGACGATTGGTGGTAAAAGAAAAGATAAATCCAAAATGACTCTTGCGAATAAAATATACGCTGAACTTTTTAGAACTTATGAGTCAATTTTGAAATTCCTATACTGGAAAAACAAAGCATGAAGATTTTAGTCATTGGCCCTGCATGGGTCGGCGATATGGTAATGTCGCAATCGTTATATATCGTATTAAAGCAACGCCATCCAGATAGCCAAATTGACGTTATCGCTCCAGGATGGTGTAAACCGATTCTTGATCGTATGCCAGAAATCCACCAAGCGATTGAAATGCCTATCGGTCATGGTGAGTTTAACTTATTAGGCCGCAGGGAAATTGGTAAATCATTACGTGAAAAGCAATATGACCACGCCTATATCTTGCCTAAATCAGCGAAATCAGCACTGATCCCATGGTTTGCCAACATTCCTCTTCGTACTGGCTGGAAAGGAGAAATGCGCTATGGTTTATTGAATGACTTACGCCCTAACATGAAGTCTTTTCAGTACATGGTAGAGCGCTATGTAGCGTTAGCTTATCCAAAAGCAGAAATGGTGGATTCTAACTCTCTTGGCGGGCTTGAAACTTTACCTCGCCCACGCCTTGCAATCAACGAAGCAGAGCAACAAGCCACGCTCAAAAAGTTCAACTTAACGCAAGACCAACCAATTATTGGACTGTGCCCAGGAGCAGAGTTTGGTCCTGCCAAAAAATGGCCCGAAACACACTACGCTGAAGTTGCGACTCAAATGGCTCGTTCTGGGCATCAAATCTGGTTGTTTGGTTCTCAAAAGGACTTAGAGACTTGTAACAATATTCGCGCACTTGTTCCGACGCAATTCCATGAGGACATTCACGTTCTAGCAGGCCAAACCAGCTTAATTGAAGCGGTCGACTTACTTGCTGCATGTAAGACTGTTGTCGCGAATGACTCAGGCTTAATGCATGTGGCAGCTGCGGTTGGTTGTAATGTTGTTGCCGTGTATGGCTCAACTTCACCGAAGTACACCCCCCCACTCGCAGAAAAAGTGGAGATTGTTCATACCGATATTGATTGTCGCCCTTGTTTCCAGCGTGAATGTCAATACAAACACCTTAAGTGTTTGACAGAACTTTCGCCTAAGCAAGTGCTAGATAGTATCCAAAAACTTGACGCCATTACGATAAGCTCATGTTAGTTCGTATTGTTTATACCTTACTACTCGCCCTAGCGTCACCGCTGCTTTTATTTGGTTTGTACAAGAGCAAACCAAATAAGCCTCAGTTTGGCTCTCGCTGGAAAGAGCACTTTGGCATAACTCCCAAGCTAAAAAGCAACGACAAACCTATTTGGATACATGCCGTATCTGTTGGTGAAAGCATAGCAGCAACACCTTTAATTAAAGCCCTTAAGGAACAAAACCCCGAACAATCTATTCTAGTTACTACAACAACAAGTACCGGAGCTGAACAGATTGCTAAGTTGGGTGATTTAATTGAACACCGCTATATGCCAATTGACTTTGGTTTTGCTATCAAAGGTTTTCTTAAATCAGTACAACCAAAACAAATGTTGATCATTGAGACTGAGCTGTGGCCAAACACGCTTCACCATGTTTACAAAGCGGGTATCCCTATAACAGTCGTGAATGCTCGCCTATCTGAAAAATCGTGTCAGAACTACGCCAAAATACAGCGGCTTTTTAACCAGCTTCATCCATGCCTAACTCAAGTACTCTGCCAAACGGATTCAGATGCAGAGGGCTTCGAACGCTTAGGCGTTGAGAAAAAGAAACTATCCGTTACTGGCTCGATTAAGTTCGATATTCAAATATCAGAGCAAGTGAAACAGCAAGGACAGCAGCTTCGAGCCCAACTTGGAAAGGATCGTCCAATTTGGATTGCAGCTAGCACCCACAAAGGCGAGGACGAACAGGTATTAGATGCACATAGACAAGTTTTAAAATCTCATCCAAATACATTACTTATTTTGGTTCCTCGCCATCCAGAACGATTTGATGATGTATTCACGCTTTGCCAACAGCAAGGATTTAAAACTGTGCGTCGTACTTCAACGCATGCAGTAGAGACGAATACTCAAGTATATCTCGGCGATACAATGGGTGAGATGCTAACGTTGATGGGCGCAGCGGACATCTGCTTTATGGGTGGAAGCCTAATTGGAGATAAGGTTGGTGGGCACAATGTGCTAGAGCCTGCCATGTTAAAAAAAGTCATCATTACTGGCCCCAGCTATTTCAACTTTAAGGAGATTGTTGAAAACTTACTAGCTGTGGATGGTATCTTAATTGTGCCAGACTCAACGACCCTTGCCCTAAGGACTACAGAGATCATTTCTCAACAAGATAAATATTTACTCCGAGCTTTGCATGCTAATAAATGGGCCTCATCCAATCAAGGCGCTCTAAACCGAACAATGAGCTTACTCCCCCAAAGTGATAACTAATAACTTAATAATTAGTTTGATAAATACCTCACTTTTACTATTAAGCTTGTATGTTTTACTGTACTAAGCACTTTACCTGTTTAACTTAAAAAGAATATCCATTATGCAAAAAATTTTAGACTGTACTCTTCGCGATGGTGGCTACTATAACCACTGGGACTTTTCACCAGAAGTCGTTGACGCTTACCTCACAGCAGTTGCAAAAGCTAAAATTGATTATGTTGAGTTAGGGCTTCGTAACTATCCTAAGTCTGTTTACAGTGGTCCATTTGCTTATACGACTGAAGAGTTTCTAAACACGCTACACCTACCGAAAGGTCCGACATACGGCGTAATGGTTGACGCAAAAACTTTGCTAGATGCGGGTAAACCTGTTGTCGCTGCCATCAATGATCTTTTTGTACCAGCACAAGAAAGTAAAGTTGATCTCGTTCGTATCGCGGCACATTTCAATGAAGCAGAGCAGTGTGAAAGCATGATTAAAGCTTTCAAAGAAATGGGGTATATCGTTGGCTTAAATCTGATGCAAGCGGGCGGAAAACCATCCCAAGTTATTGCGGAAAAGGTACAGGCGGTAGCAAAAGCAACCCCTGATGTTATCTATTTTGCTGACTCTCTCGGAAATATGGATGGTGCAGAAGTCACTCGCATTGCCGAAATTGTAAAGCAAAACTGGGATGGCGACATTGGTATCCACACCCATAACAACATGGGTCAAGCAATGTCCAATACGATGACTGCTCGTTCGAATGGTGTTACATGGTTGGATGTGACCGTTACCGGAATGGGACGAGGCGCTGGGAATGCCCAGACCGAAAACCTGCTCGCCGAACTTGATGGACTAGATAAATACTTGCCAACAGCAATATATGAACTAGTTATTCGCCATTTTGAGCCAATGCAAAGAAGATACGGTTGGGGCTCAAGCCTTCTATATTACTTGGGGGCCAAAAACGATATTCACCCAACTTACATCCAGAATATGCTTTCAAATCCTAATTACGGAACAGAAGAAATTGTTGGTGCTATCGAGCATTTAAAAAAGCTAGAAGGTACAACAAGCTATAATGGTGATGTCTTAGAAGAAGCGCTTACTGTAGGGAAAATAAGCCAACCGACTGAAAGCCAATCAGATCTATCAGGTATCTTTTCAGGAAAAGAAGTCTTACTGGTCACTAATACGCCCAATACGGCAACACATAGAGTCGCGATCGAAACATACATTAAAACTCGAAAGCCTATCGTAATTGGCATCAATACAAAGCATGAGATTGACACTGAGCTTTTCGATTACTTTGCTGTATCTCATAACTCTAAATACTTGTCAGAAAGCAGCCATTACTCAGAGGTAGCCAAACCCGTATTTTTGCCAAAGAACCGCTTTGACGAAGACGAGCTAAGTAAATTTAGTAATATTTCTATGATTGATTACAGTAGCACCATAGAGAAGGATACTCTCACCGCCCATAAAAACTACTGTACACTACCGTATGATAATACCGCTGCATATGCGTTATGTATCGCTTTTATAGGTCAAGCGCAGAAGATATCTCTCGTTGGTTTTGATGGTTATGATGTGACTGACCGACGCCAAATGGAAATGAATGAGATCTTTAGCATGGTTAGTCAACAGTTTGGAAGTACATCAATTCAAGCGTTAACCCCAACCACTTATCCAGTAAAAGCAGGGTCTATTTATGCACCCGCTATTTAATGGCTATGATACTGTTATTTTTGACTGCGATGGCGTGATCCTAGACTCAAATAACCTCAAAATTGATGCCATGCGTAATGCTTTACGCATGGCCCAAGTATCAGAGCTCGAAATAGACAATTGTTGCAATTACTTTAAAGCTAATTTTGGCAAATCGCGTTTTCATCATGTGAGTTACTTTGTTGAACATTTCATCCTAAATACAGATGAAGCATTGTACGAACGTATACTAAGCTTCTACTCAAAGCAGTGTGAAGAGCTATACATGGAAGCTCAACTAACGCCTAATTTTATTGCAGCAATTACAGATTGCCCAGCCAAACTCTATGTAGCGAGTGGATCTGCTCAAGACGAATTACGAGAAGTATTTGTTAAAAGAAAGCTGGCGCAATATTTTACGTTAATTCTAGGATCACCTACCGCGAAAGCAGATAACGTTGCAACCATCCTAAAGGAGTCTTCAGGCACGGCTCTAATGATCGGTGACGCATTATCAGACTTTCACGCAGCCAAAGAGAATAATATTGATTTTCTTGGCTATCTTCCTTTTTCAAATGTAAAAGAAGAGCTTGAAAGCTTATCAAAAAGTGAAGGTTTCAATATTCTAAGGAGTTGGTAAGCATGAGTGTCCATGTCTTTTTACCATGCCGAAAAGGCAGTGAACGTATCCCAAACAAAAACACCAAAGACTTTGCTGGTGTAAAAGGTGGGTTGCTAAAAATCAAACTGGATCAGTTAATCAATATAACTGATCTAGATTCGATAGTCGTATCTTCAAACGACGACGTTGTTCTAGAGTTTGCTTCAACATATAAAGATTCTCGCATACGAATAGATGAACGCCCAGATCACTTAGGCTCAAGTTCAACAAGCACTGATGATCTTATTAGATACGTTCCTTCGATTATTACTACAGGTCACGTACTTTGGACTCATGTAACCTCGCCTTTCCTCGATGAATCCGGTTATCGTGCAATTCTAAGACAATATCTCGCGAGCCTCTCTGAAGGATATGATTCATTAATGACAGTCAAAGAGCTACGAGGTTTTATTTGGAATAAAGACAGACCGATTAGCTACGATCGTAATATAGAAAAATGGCCAAGAACTCAGACGATTGAACCTTTGTATGAAATCGATAGCTCAGTCTTTTTAAATAGCGTCGAAAACTACAAAAAACTAAATGACCGAATTGGACTAAAGCCTTCTATGTACATACAGGATGCAGAGAGCTCAATTGATATAGATTGGCCAGAAGACTTTACTTTCGCTGAATCTATGTGGTTACAGAAAAATAAATGATCATCGGTAAATAGACATTACAATTGTAGCGTCTATTTACCTGTCATTTCATTGTCTAGGATAAGCATCGATCATAGAGAAACTAGACCTATTCACGATTTTTACCCCTTTGAGCTCAGCCCATTTATTTAACAATTGATGTGCATAAAACGTCAAGAAAGTTAATCGCATCAAGTCCGTCATATTAAAAGGTTTGACCTTTTGAGGATTTTCTAGGAGCGGCAACTTCTCTTCTTTTCCATAGAAATGCTTGTAGACCATATAAAGCCGGTTGCTCTCTTGATCAACATGGACATCATTATGGAAGCTCATATCCGCTCCAAATATTTCCACTGAATCATATTCACATAGAATTGCTACATACACAGCAAAGATAAGCACATTGACAGCTGGAGGTGCGACGATACCAGAAGATAGTGCCATTGGGCCATATTTAATATTAGTTACATTACTAGGAATTGCTCGCAGCACTTTTATCGCTATGTTGCTGTTTTTGATATTGCCTTGAATGAACTCTCTGTCAGCAAAGTCAGGAATAATCAATTGCATTTCCCAAGACACAAGTTCATTTAGATCTTTAAACAATTTATCTCTTTTTTCCACCAGAGAGCTATGGGTGGTTTCATCCCAGAAATAGCTATCAATTAAAATATATTTATTAGGTTTCAACGCCGTAAAATGCTCAGACTCTGAGAAATGATTAACAGCAATCACATCACTATCTGTACCAATACTATTAATATCTGACTTTAAGGATGGTCCATTACCTAAAACCGTACATTTCTCATGTGTACGATAAAAGTCTTTAGGTGAATCAGTGCTTTTATCGCTTCGCTTTTTGAATGAACGGAAAGTTGAAGAAAAATGCCTCTTCATACTTATCGATTGCTTTATATTTTTAATTTTATTCATCTTAACCTACGCAAAACTTTTAAAACCGTTCGATAATCCAGCGTTTTAACAAAATAACAAATCGCTTCGCTGTACAAAGCAGACTTTGATTGTGAAAGTGATGCCATAAACTCAGCGGTACACATACGCTTTTTAATCGCACTCACAACTTTAGTGGCGTTTTTACTCTCTGCATCTCGCAAGTTCATTTTAAGATCTTGCAGTTCACGCTGAGCATTAATTACTGTGTTGTCATACCTTTCTTCACGTGTTTCTTTTGCGAACGTTGATATGCCACCCAATCGATATTGGATCCATTTTTTGTTTTCATGATGAATACCATTTAACAAAAAGGCTCGAAGGACATTGATGCGATCTTCATTGATGATGTCTTTGTTGTAAGGAGCAAACTCGTTCAGTACATCAGAGGTAAAAGCGGCGCAACAACCATCTACTGCACACTTTCTATTAATAATATTTTCGAGTGTGTACGGCTTTTTATTTTGCTTAATCGATTCAAATGACTCAATAACATCGCCTTGCTCAGAAATTTTGTCGTAACCACCAATAATTAAGCTTGGTTTGCCATTTTTCAACCAGGCTTCATAAGTTTCCTCAACTCGGCTCGGCATCGCTATATCATCGCCAGCTTGTACAATAATAAGCTTATTTTGGTATTGCCCCCGCAAGGAGTTGATTTGGCTAACTAAACCAACATTTTGCTTATTGTGGCGATATTCAATATTTAATCCTTTAGGCGCAAACTCTAAAAGCGATAGAATTATTTTATGACTATCATCAGGTGAACAGTCATCCAAGATCAATAATTGGCTTGGCCACACGGTCTGGTTCAATGCCGCTGGCAATGTTTTCTCAAGATAACGAGATTGTTTATAACAAAAGAAGACATAAACCACGTCTTCTAATACTTGCACATGCTCTTGTGTCATTACTCAACCTTAAAAGAGTTGATTGCATCGACTACTTCTTGACTCTCGTCTTCACTCAAGTAGGACGACATTGGCAATGACAGCACCTCATTTTGTAACTGCTCAGTCAACGCTAATGACAGATGACCAAACTCTTTATAAGCCTGCTGTTTATGCGGCGCTATCGGGTAATGTACTTGTGTTTGAATACCATGCTCTGATAAATGCTTAACCAATGCATCTCGGTGTGAAGTTCGCACCACAAACAAATGCCATACATGTGCCTCAGGCTCTGTCACTTCCGGCAAGATAATATTCGGGTTGTTGATTTCGCGTAAGTAAAATGCCGCCAGCTCCTG
Organism: Vibrio sp. Vb2960; assembly: GCF_033337665.1. Classification (NCBI taxonomy): domain Bacteria; kingdom Pseudomonadati; phylum Pseudomonadota; class Gammaproteobacteria; order Vibrionales; family Vibrionaceae; genus Vibrio; species Vibrio sp. Vb2960. The sequence continues at coordinate 53,338 of NZ_JAWORD010000007.1, forward strand.
ACGCGCTTTCGTCTGCGCTGGAAGGTAGTTCAGTTTCACTGACAACATCGCCGACTGAATTTCATCCAAACGACTGTTCAGACCTTGATAAAGATTCTGGTATTTAACATGTGAACCGTAGTTTCGAAGGGCACGCAAGGTTTCGGCAAGCTCTTCATCGTTGGTCGTAATAGCGCCACCATCACCCAATGCACCTAGGTTTTTACCCGGATAGAAGCTAAAGCCTGAGGCGTCACCCCATGCTCCAGACTTCTTACCATCAAGTGTCGCACCATGAGACTGGGCGCTGTCTTCCAACACGAGAAGATTGTGTTTTGTTGCCAACGCCATAATCGCTGGCATATCGGCCAACTGGCCGTACAGGTGCACCGGCAAAATGACTTTCGTCTTTTCTGTAATCGCCGCTTCAATCGCTTCAGGACTGATATTGTGCGTCTGCTCATCCGGCTCCACAAACACCGGAACCAAGTCCGCTTCGGTGACCGCCAATACCGATGCGATATAGGTATTACCCGGTACGATAACTTCATCACCTTTGTTGATTTTTCCTAGCTCTCGCCAAGCCTTTAACGTCAGTGTTAAAGCATCTAAGCCATTCGCAACGCCTATACAGTGTTTAACACCACAGTAGTCAGCAAATGCTTGTTCAAACTGTTCCGTTTCCTTGCCAAGGATATACCAGCCAGATTCAATCACGCGTGCACAGGCTTGTTTCAATTCGTCTTCGTACTCGGCATTTAAGCGCTTTAGCTCTAAAAAATTAACGTTCATTATCTACCTAGGATTTTTTCACACTTCAATTTCATTGGCTCAATATCTGACGGGTATATTTCATAAAGATAATCCAAGTCTGTATCGCCAACGAGTCGAGCACCGAACTTTTCATGGAATTTGTTTACCGCATGGTTATCTTTGCGAACATCGAAGTGGCATTTTTTAAAACCCAACACATCAAAGCCAAATTGATAAACTAAAAGAGCACTTTCGAGGGCAGCGTAACGTGTTTTTTCATGATTCAGGATCCAACTTCCCCAACAAAAAGAAACACCTTTAAAGTCGTAAAGTCTAACTGTTCCGCATTTGGTTCCATCTAGCCTCTCTATAATGAAGTAAAACTGCTTCTTTTGTTGCTCGTCCTCTTTATACGCTCTTATCCATAATCTTTGTGCTTCAACACTCGTATCGCATTTGGACAAGTGTGTATTGTATTTTTCATCACCTCGAAGCTGAGTTATAAACTCTGCATCATCTTCTTGAACAAGGCGAAGTTGTATTGTCTTACTTTTCAGCATGTTTGTTTACCACATTCAAAAATTCAGCATAATCGCGTATGTAATCGGCTTCATCATATAATTCACTAGCGACAACCATTAGCACACAATCTTCAGAAAAGTCGTGCATCTCACGCCATTTTAAGCCTTTGATATGCAGTCCTACATCGGGAGAGGAAAGCGTCACTTTCTCTTTTGTGGTGCCATCATCAATAACGAAAGTCACGCTACCTCTCATGCAGATAGCGACTTGCTCTAAGTCGTAGTGTGCATGAAAGCCCCTAGCTAAACCGCTTTGTGTATCAAAAATGTAGTAAATACGTTTGATATCAAACGGAATGTTTTTGTGTTGCTCTAACGAGATTAGTGAACCTCGCTCATCACCCATTTTCTGAAAAGATATTAGCGGTATATTTGACATTTATTCTTCCAATAACTCTAGAAGATAGCGGCCATAATCGTTTTTAGATAAGGCTTTTCCTGCAGCTTGAATATGATCTCGTGTTAACCACCCTCGGCGATAAGCAATCTCTTCTAAGCAAGCCACTTTATAACCTTGTCGTTTCTCGATCGTTTCGACAAAGTGAGCAGCTTCAAGCAAGCTGCCATGTGTCCCCGTGTCTAACCACGCAAAGCCGCGCCCTAGCACGTCAACCGTCAACTTCCCTTGCTCTAAGTAAGCTTGGTTAATACTTGTAATTTCTAACTCGCCACGATGAGACGGTTGAATAGTTTTGGCAATGTCCACGACGTGGTTATCGTAGAAATACAGCCCGGTCACAGCGTAATTGGATTTTGGCTTGACTGGCTTCTCTTCAATCGATAACGCTCTCATATCTTCGTCAAATTCCACCACACCAAAGCGCTCAGGATCTTTCACTTTATAGCCAAAGACCGTCGCACCTTCCGTCAAAGCAGCAGCTTGCTGCAACTTCGGAGTGAACCCTTGTCCATAAAAGATGTTGTCACCCAGCACTAAACATACTGAATCATCGCCAATGAATTCTTCGCCAATGATGAACGCTTGAGCTAAGCCGTCTGGGCTTGGTTGAATCGCGTATTGCAACTCAATGCCAAACTCTGAGCCATCACCCAATAGGCGCTGAAATCCTTCCTGGTCTTCTGGCGTGGTGATGATCAAGATTTCACGAATACCAGCTAGCATGAGTACCGACAACGGGTAGTAAATCATTGGTTTGTCATAAACCGGCAGTAACTGCTTAGAGACACCGCGTGTAATAGGGTAAAGGCGAGTGCCCGAGCCACCTGCTAAAATAATGCCTTTCATTATTCGCCCGCTCCTAATCGCTCTAAACTGTATGAACCATCAAGCACGCGTTGCCACCATTGCGGATTATTGAGGTACCATTCCACGGTTTTGCGAATACCGCTTTCAAACGTTTCTTCTGGCGTCCAGCCAAGCTCTTGAGCAATCTTGGTGGCATCAATTGCGTAACGCACATCATGACCTGGGCGATCTTTCACATACGTGATCAAAGATTCATAAGACTCAACACCTGCAGGTTTGTTTGGTCGCAGCTCTTCAAGCAAAGCACAAATGGTTTTCACCACTTCGATGTTGGCTTTTTCGTTATGGCCACCAATGTTGTAGGTTTCACCGACTTCACCTTCGTTGACCACTTTGTACAGCGCGCGAGCATGGTCTTCCACAAACAGCCAATCTCGGATCTGCATACCATCACCATACACAGGCAACGGCTTGCCATCGAGGGCATTTAAAATCATCAGAGGGATCAACTTCTCTGGGAAGTGGTACGGGCCATAGTTGTTGGAGCAATTAGTGATAAGTGTTGGTAAGCCATAAGTACGTTGCCAAGCGCGAACCAGGTGATCGCTCGAAGCTTTAGATGCAGAATATGGGCTGCTCGGCGCGTATGAAGTGGTTTCGGTGAACAAATCATCCGTTCCCTCTAAATCACCATACACTTCATCCGTAGAAATATGATGAAAACGGAATGCCGATTGGCGCGCTTCATCTAAGCCCGACCAATATTGACGAGCCGCTTCAAGCAAATGGTAAGTGCCCATCACGTTGGTCTCAATAAAAGCAGCAGGACCATCAATAGAGCGATCGACATGAGACTCGGCGGCCAAATGCATAACCCTATCGGGTTGATGCTCTGAAAACACGCGATCTAGTTCAGCTCGGTCACAGATATCTACTTGCTCAAAGTAGTAACGTTCACTCTCTGAGACATCAACCAGTGATTCTAGATTCCCTGCGTAGGTCAGTTTATCTAAATTGATGACGGTATCTTGGGTGTCACGAATGATATGTCGGACAACAGCTGACCCAATAAAGCCTGCTCCACCGGTTACTAATATTTTCATTACAAATGTTACCTACGTTAATTTTTGTGCCATCAGATACACATGAATACTTTATGATTATTGTAGTTTATAGACTCACTCGAGCATCGTTAGACTCAAGAAGGCTTACTTAGAGCAATCAACATAAAATGATAAAAAACTCAATTAAGATTGAGAAGCATAACCGTCCTGAAAATGTTCAAAATCGGATTCTTGCCAAATAATCTGTCGCTTTAAACGCTCTTTATTAAATGAACGCAGAAGTCTATTTAGATTTTGATGCTTCCAGTCACCAGAAGTTTCAAAACGACACTTATCAAAATCGATAATCCATACCTTATCTTTGTCGTCGATCAAGATATTGTGGATATTCAAATCAGTATGGTTAACGCCAACCTGATGCATCTTGGCAATTTCTTTCCCTATTTTCTGATACATTTCTACCGATAAAGACTGTTCTTGCAAGATACTAACCAGATCTCTGGCGTTTGGGATTCGCTCACTTAATAAATCAGCTTGATAGAAGAGTCCTGACTTTACGGCTCTTGCTGCAATAGGACGAGGAACGTGCACCCCAGCCTCAATTAGCGCCAACAAAAGCTGAAACTCTTGCGCACAACGGGTGTTATCCCAGCCAGAGAACCAATAATGATCGTTAACTAACTTCCCAAACAAACCGCCACGACGGTAATGACGTAGTGCCGCTTGCATGTTCTCTAGTTGGATAAACCATGTCGTGCCTCGCCCCGTCGCACTGCCAACCACCTTGTCGGAGGACTGCCAGTATTCCTCATCAAATATCGGTTGGCTAGGGTCTGTAATGATCTCGTCATCAAACCAGATCACTTGGTTGTTGTTTTTATACTGTTGAATCATACGCTCACCCTCTAGCCTAAATACCGGCTGGCTAATATATACAACCAAGTAAATGCAGCAAACGCCAAAGCAACCATAACGGCAGCAGAGCCTATATCTTTAGCTCGACCACTGAGTTCATGCCGTTCAATACCGATACGATCAACCACTGCCTCAATCGCTGAGTTTACAAGCTCTACAATCAAGACTAATACCACGACCCCGATCATTAAGATACGCTCAACCATGCCGACATCCACTAGCCAAGCCAAAATCACGGCGATACTCAACAGAGCCAACTCTTGTCGAATGGCAGCTTCATGCTTAAAAGCCGCTTTTAATCCTTGGATCGAATAACCCGTCGCTTTAACGATACGCTTTAGCCCGGTGTTACCCGGCTTGCCAGATTCTTGCGATTGATGTGGTGTTGTCTTTGACATTGCAGAACACTTATCAGTACTTAGCTATATTCGAGCCGTGTATTTTACATTTATTGGGGATGTCTGCATAATTTACCTGCCTCTATTCATCGAATCAGACAATAATTATGTTCACTTCTGCCCCATCGTCACTATGCGTCTTGCGTTTGTCCGCTATCGGAGACGTTTGCAATACTATCGCCAGCATTCAAGCTATTCAGAAACACTGGCCTTCGACCCAGATTACTTGGATAACGGGTAAACTTGAAGCCCAGTTATTAGCCGCCATCGATGGTGTAGAAGTGATTGTTTTTGATAAAAAAGCGGGACTTGATGGCTACAAATCACTTTGGCGACAGCTGAAAGGCAGAGAGTTTGATGCGCTATTGCATATGCAGTACGCGATTCGAGCGAGTGTCGCAACGTTGGGCATTAAAGCAAAATACAAACTTGGTTTCTCTTCTGATAGAAGCCAGGACTTTCAAACACTATTTACCAATGTCAAAGTGCCTTCCCCGCAATCTCTGCATGTCGCAGATGGCTTAATGGCCTTTGCCCATCAAATTGGGGTACCAAAGGCAGGACTAGACTGGGTACTTTCTTATTCAGACCACGATCAAGCTTGGGCAGAGTCTCATATTTCTCGTAGTAAACCTAACCTGCTGATTGTGCCTGGTGCGAGCAAAGCTTATAAAAACTGGAACGCGGAAGGTTATGTGGATGTGATTCATCACGCCAGAGCAAAAGGCTGGAACGTGATTCTGGCAGGCAGCCCTGCTCAGGTAGAATTGGATCTGGCAGAGGCCATTCAATCTCGCTTGGAAGAACCGTGTCTAAATTTAGTTGGACAAAGTTCAATTCTGCAAATGCTTGCGTTAATAGATAAGGTTGAAATGGTCATCGCCCCCGATACCGGACCAGCACACATGGCGAATGCAATGAAAACACCAATCATCGGGCTCTATGCACACCATAATCCGCTGCGAGTGGGACCTTACCGTTATCTAAAATACGTTGTCTCAGTGTATGAAGAAACGATCTTTGCGGAAACAGGTAAAAACAGTCACGAGTTAAGCTGGCGAACTCGCGCTAAAGATGAAACGGCAATGAACCGCATTACCAGCACTCAAGTAATGAGCATGTTCGATCAAGTCTTAGAAGATTTGTATCCTCAATACCAGTAAACTTACTGTCTTGATTTGTTAAGAAGGAAATGACCTTGTCCAAACCAACCTTAGCCGTTGCCTTAATTGTAAAAAATGAAGAGAAGCACTTACAAGCTTGTCTAGACACAGTAAAAGATTGGGTCGATGAGATTGTCCTTCTAGACTCGGGCAGCACTGATCGCACCGAAGAAATCGCCCGACAATACACAGATAAGTTTTACACCAACCTAGATTGGCCAGGATTCGGTAAACAGCGCCAACTGGCGCAGCAATACGTTACGGCAGACTACGTTTTGTGGCTTGATGCGGACGAACAAGTCACTCCAGAGCTAAAAGAAAGTATCTTACACGCGGTATCAGCCAATAAGCCGAACGTTTTATACAAACTTAATCGACTAAGCTCAGCGTTTGGTAAGTTCATCTACCATTCTGGTTGGTCTCCAGACTGGATTGTGCGCTTATATCGCACCGAATATACACAATATAATGATTCGCTCGTTCATGAAAAAGTTGATGAGAAAAACTATCAAACTGAAAAACTGGATGGTCGACTGCATCACTACACTTACGAGCACCTTCATCATTACATCAATAAAACCACTGGCTACCTCAAGGCCTGGACGGATGAACGTGAAGGTAAAAAGAAAGCGGGGTTAACGACCGCTATCGTTCACGCTCTTGCTAGCTTTTTGAAGATGTATGTTCTCAAACGAGGCTTCCTTGATGGCAAGCATGGCTTCATTCTAGCTTGGCTAAGCATGCACTCTACTTTTGTAAAATATATCGATCTCTACTTACGTGAACAGGCAAAAAAATCATGAAAACGACTTTAATTATCACCACTTACAACTGGAAAGAAGCATTAAAAGCGGTGTTAGAAAGCGTGAAACGTCAAACCGTTTTGCCTGACGAAGTAATTGTTGCAGATGACGGTTCTCGAGACGATACCAAAGCAATGATCGACCAACTGCGTGACGGCTTTCCAGTACCACTTATTCATAGCTGGCACGAAGATAATGGCTTTCAACTTTCAATGAGCCGCAACCGCGCGATCGCCAAAGCATCAGGTGACTACCTCATCATGATTGATGGCGACATGGTGCTGTCCCAAACGTTTATTGAATCACATAAGCAAGTCGCAAAACCAAATTGGTTTGTGCAGGGCGGACGTGTGTTAACGGATGAAAGCTGCAGCAAGGCCATCATGGAAAACGGCTTAGTGCCTTCCATTTTCAGCAAAGGCATTCGCAATCGTAAAAACTGCATCACCAACGCTTTGCTATCGAAATGGTTCTCTTACGAGCGCAATAACGATAAAGCCACTCGCGGTTGCAACATGGCGTTTTGGCGACAAGATGTCATCGAGGTGAATGGCTTCAACCAAGATTTTGTTGGATGGGGACGCGAAGACAGCGAGTTTGTTCATCGCATGTTGAATGCGGGTAAGTCACGTCTTTACCTAAAATTCGCAGGTGTAGGCTACCACTTGTACCACGTAGAAAACTCTCGCGCGTCACTCGGACAAAATGACGAGATTTTAGAGAACACCATTAAAAACAAGCTTAAACGCTGTGAGAATGGTGTTGATCAATTTCTAGAAGCTTAAGATTATAAAAAAGGGGCGTTTCGCCCCTTTTTTATTGTTGCTGAGATAAAGCGAAGTACTTATCGGCAACCATCAATGAGATCAAACGCTCTTTACGTTTATCTTTGAACTGCTCAACCCACTGGTGCGCATTTTCAATGATCGCTAATGCTTCTTGCTCATTCGCTAGGTAATAATCCATCTTTTCGGGCAAATCCGAATAGTCATCCTTCACTTCAACATAGTGGACGCCTGCCTCTAACTTACCTTCCATAAACCAAGTCTCATATTTTGGCTTTGACATAATAACCAAGGAGTTAGACGACATAGCCCACTTAAGGTTGGTGGCCACATCATTGCCTTCTATACAGAGCAAAAACTTATACTGCAGTTGCTCTTCAATACTCATAAAGCCCTTTTCCCATGGTTTCCCTTCTACCGGGCGGGTCTGGCCAATATTGCATTGCGGATGGTTGTAAAACGCATGAATCACCTTTTTACGATGCGGCTGAAAACCCACGCCACGCCACGCTACCATGTCCTTTTTATCTTGATAGCGAACAGGATCATCAATAAATTTAAAATGACGAACTTGATTAAGTTTCAACACCACTGAATTTTGGTTGCTACCAAAAATAGGGCGGCTTTTTATAAAGCTCGGTACATTGGGAATGTGTGTAACATCACCGTTGATGTAGTTAAACGCAAAACTGGAAGGGAAATAGCGTACAACTTGGCGAAGATCGAAAAAATACGTCCAACCTTTCGTTTTTTTGAATGTATCGACAGTCGCGTAACTTTGTTCTCGGCTATCGACTGAAAACGGCGTTTCACACTTGTTGTAATAGTTCACCCGCTCCAGGCAGAGTTGCTTCTCGGCTTCAGTTAAATTCGAAAGTAAACGCTTGGCTTGTGCTCGATATACAAAACGAGGGATAAGTATCGAGAGAGCGTTTGAGAAATAATAAGGGAATTTACTGTCTTTCATTCAGTTTTTCCCCAATCGCGATGGCTACTGGCTTGGGAACGAACTGATCGATACTTCCGCCATGAATGGCCACTTCTCTCACGATAGTCGACGATAGAAACGCAAACTCTTCTTCAGGTGTCAAAAATACACTTTCGATACCTGGTAACAGCTTTCGATACATGTTGGTCAGTCCAAACTCGTATTCAAAGTCTACCGTTGTTCGCAAACCACGAATAAGAACCTTAGCTTGCTCATCTCTCGCGAAATCCACTAATAACCCAGAGAACCCCTTTACCGTCACACCAGGTAAATGCGCTACAACGTCCTGCATCAGTGCAACACGCTCTTCCAATGAAAACATGGTGTTCTTCGATGGGCTTGCGGCTACGCCAATCACAACCTCATCAAACATTTCGTGAGTACGTTCTATTAGATTGAGGTGACCATTAGTCACTGGATCAAAAGTGCCCGGATAAATGACTTTCATATAATTTACTAAGTTATTCGAAACTGATTGAATTATTGAGGCTCTAGCGCAAGATTACAACAACTTAAGCTCGATATTAGCTCGTCTTACTTCTGACACTCACCACAAAAGAAGGTATTACGCTGCCCTATTTTTAGCTCTTGAAGTCGTTCGCCGCATTCTGGGCATGGCTCTCCGGCTTTTCCGTAAACCAATAACTCTTGTGCAAAGTAACCCGGCTTTCCATCGGCTTGCGCAAAGTCTTTCAGCGTAGTCCCACCTTGCGTAATGGCAATCTCAAGTATCATTTTGATATTTTCAACAAGTAACCCCCACTCTTGAGAAGTTAGCTTACCTGCAGGCCTTGAAGGGTGAATTCGAGATTTAAACAACGACTCATTCGCGTAGATGTTCCCGACACCAACCACGACTTTGTTGTCCATGATGAACTGCTTGACGGCGACACGCTTATTTTTAGCTTTCTCCGCTACATATTCCGCATTGAACTCTTCAGTTAAAGGCTCAGGCCCCATGTTTGCTAGTACAGCATGTGACTCGTCAGGAGCACACCACAGCCATGCCCCAAAACGACGCGGATCGTTATAACGCAGTATTTTTCCACTGCTTAGTTTGAGATCCACATGATCGTGCTTTGCTGGCGGAAAGTCAGCATCTAGGACACGTAAAGACCCAGACATGCCCAAGTGAACAATGGCTGTACCTGTGTTTGTCTCGATCAGTAAGTATTTCGCACGACGACTAATCGCACGGATCACCTGCCCTTCCAATTTTTTAAGCTCTGTAGGAATATCCCAGCGCAATTTAGGCGTTCGAAAAGTAAACGACTGGATCGTTTGTCCAACCATGTGGGGGCTAATTCCCATACGACTGACTTCAACTTCTGGCAACTCAGGCATTAGATTCTCCAATTCACCGGCTAATAGTTCTCGCTGCTAGCATAATCGAAAAGAAAAACGATAAATAGGGAAGCTTATTAGGGGTATAGGCGCAAAAAGGCTCTACTCTGGCATAAGGTAGTTTTCATCGACGGAGATAGCGACCCATTTGTCTTGCCAGGTTTTAAATAGCCAAAAATCAGGTAAACGAAAGAAAGTCACCCGCTGCGGCTCTTCGAGATCCTGATACCAAACTTCTACCGTTTCAGGTACCGCCAGGTTAGGTTTTAAATGATCGTACTGTTCTGAGGTAAGCTCGGTCCCTTCCAATGATTGCCAGCGTGATACAAGTTCACTGATCGGTGCATCAACTTTGATGTTGGATTGCCACCGTCCATCATGCAGCTCGAACTCCCAGCCACTATAGTACAAAGACTCCACCGTATAGTCGGAGCGAAGTACATTTGGGTAAGGGTCTGCTTGATCTGTTAATAGGTAAGTTTTGATCCACATCGGCGCATTTAAGATCACTATAAACGCGATAATGCCCAGAATAAGAATATTGTTCCATCGGCGGCGACGAGCCGGACTCACACGCATAACCATCTCTACTCTCTTATCGTTATGAGTAAATTACCAAAGAGTATTGAGCTTGACTAGAACAACGGTGTGCAAGTGTGTAGGGAAGTGGTAACTAAGCGGCAGAGAGCGATCAATCAAAAATTCGAGTATAGAGTCGGACCAGTAAAATAACTTCAGCAGTACTTTATAATCCGATGACGTACTGAACACTTTATCTTCAGCACTTTTATTCAGGTAATAAAAAACCCAACTCGAAAGTTGGGTTTTTCAATTCATCAAAGAGACTGAAACCAATTATTTGATTTTTGCTTCTTTGTACATAACGTGCTGGCGAACTACTGGATCAAACTTTTTGATCTCAAATTTGCCTGGCATGTTACGCTTGTTCTTATCAGTTGTGTAGAAGTGGCCTGTACCTGCAGAAGATACTAGACGGATTTTCTCACGAACGCCTTTCTTTGCCATTGCTTATTTCCTCTTAAACGTTTTCGCCACGTGCACGCATGTCTGCAAGAACAGTATCAATACCTTTCTTGTCGATGATGCGCATACCTTTAGCAGATAGACGTAGTTTAACAAAACGTTTTTCGCTCTCTACCCAGAAACGATGAGTTTGTAGGTTCGGCAGAAAACGACGCTTAGTAGCATTTCGTGCGTGTGAACGGTTGTTACCCGTTACTGGACGCTTACCAGTTACTTGGCATACTCGTGACATGAATGTCTTCTCCAAAATCGTTTCAGCTCGATATCAACCTTGGTGGCCGAACCTCTCTATCTCTCGAAAAGAAGTTAGAGGTTAAGAACCGCTATGGAAAATCCATACAAGGCTATCAAAGGTCGCGCATTATACTAACTTGATATGCATTGCTCAAGACCCGAACAGATCCTTTTTACAGGTTTTCGTGATCTTTTTTTAGACAGCAGATTTTTTTAGCAGTCCAAGCTGAATTCAGTTAAAAATTTAGTGGCGTGGATGATAGCAGATTTTTAGCAACTAACAACCTAAAAAACGCACAGTTACATCCAGCCTCTTTCAGCAAAAGAGACACTTTCCCCATCTCCGATGACGAAATGGTCCAAAATACGAATATCCACCAATGCTAATGCGTCGGTGAGACGCCTTGTAATCCTTCTGTCAGCTTGGCTCGGCTCAGCGACGCCTGAAGGATGATTGTGCGCTAGAATCAAAGCCGCCGCGTTATGATGCAGAGCACGCTTGACGACTTCTCTCGGATACACCGACGCTGCATCCAACGTTCCTTCAAATAAAATTTCATCTTTTATCACTCGGTGCTGGTTATCGAGAAAAAGAATATAAAAAGCCTCTCTGTGCCGATCCCTTAAAATAGAAGACAGATATAACTTAGTTTGGTCGGGGCTGGTTAAGGCATCACCACGCTTTAGCGTCTCCGCCAAGTAACGTTGTGTCATTTCTAGTACCGCTTGCAACTGAACATACTTGGCTTGCCCTAATCCTTTGTGACGACAAAACTCTTCTTCTGATGCTGAAAATAGTTGTCTGAGCGAACCAAAGTCTTGAATAAGGAAGTCTGCAAGCTCAATCACGTTCATTCCGCGGGTGCCTGTGCGCAAGAAGATGGCCAGCAGTTCGGCATCGGTCAAAGCTTGCGGCCCTCGTTGCAGTAGCTTCTCCCTGGGCATGGACTCATTTGGCAAAGCTTTCAGTATCATCTGATGTCTCTTTATATGGAAAGTGTCCCTATTCCACAAAACAAAAAGCGAAAGTCGAGTATGACTTTCGCTTTCTTCGTACCATCAGTGCTTTCCATGCAACTTAACAGTTCATCAGAGTTTAAAGTTGCCAACCAAGCCGTGAATTTCCGTTCCAGACTGTGATAGCTGCGTGCTGATTGACTCGGCATGCTGCAACGTCTCATTAATGTTGTTCACGATCTGTTGAATAGCCACTAAGTTTTGGTTGATGTCTTCTGCAACCGCACTTTGTTCTTCTGCGGCAGACGCGGTTTGAATACCCATATCTCGAATTGTTCCGATAGAATGATGAACACCAGAAAGAGATTGCTGAATGAGCGCAGATTCTTCCGCCGTTTTGACACCTCGTTTTTGGCTCACCGACATCGTACTGACCGCTCTTGATACACCATTTTGTAGCTGCTTGAGCATGTCGCCAATTTCATGAGTACTATTTTGCGTACGACTGGCTAACGAGCGCACTTCATCCGCAACGACGGCAAACCCTCGACCTTGCTCACCGGCTCTAGCCGCTTCAATCGCCGCATTTAGGGCCAACAAATTCGTTTGCTCGGCTATCTCGCCAATCACATCCAGCACTTTGGTTATTTTTTCGGTCTGTAAACTCAACTCAGAAATTGCATCTGACGTGCTGTCTATCTCCGTCACGAGTTCGGTAATGCCTTCTATTGCTTGCTCGACCTCATGTTGAGCGGCGGTGACTTGACTGTTGGCATCGTCAATTGCCTGCGCGGTCGCATTGGTATTGCTGGCTACTTCTTTGGCAGTCATGCTCATTTGCGTCACTGCCGTCACGACTTTGTCCGTCTCTAAACAGTGATCCTGCATTTGACCGCTCGCTTGGCTGGTCTGAGTGTTCAGGCTTTGAGAAACGGTCTGTACTGTCGTCGCAGAGCGATGAATGTCCTGCATCAGTGGGTGCAGCTTATCCATAAACTCATTAAACGCGGCCGCCACTTCACCGACTTCATCCTGACTTTCGACTTTTAAACGAGCCGTTAAGTCACCGCCGCCTGCGGCAACATCTTTTAATGAAGCCGCGACATGTTGTAATGGCTGAATGCCTTTAGACACCACGATACTGGTGAGAACACTGGTAATGATCAATCCAATAACGGAAATCAACACGGCAGATAATGTATGCTCTTTTAGCTCTTGAGTCTTTAACTCTCTGTGCATCGCAACTTGCTGGTCGATGTCATCAATATAAACGCCAGTACCTAAAACCCAGTCCCATTTCGATAGATATTCTGCATAGCCCAACTTAGGCGCTTGTGCGTCAATGGTCGGTTTGTGCCACGAGAAATAGAGGAACCCATCCCCTTTTTGAGAAGCGTCAATCAAGCCCGCAATAACTGCGACCCCATTTTCATCTTTTAAGTCGTAAAGGTTTTTACCCTCTAATGCAGGTTTGATGGCGTGCAACGTATTCACACCTTGAGAGTCGTAGGCAAAAAAGTAGCCATCGCTTTCAAAGCGCATGGCTTTCAGAATTTCTTTTGCTGCCTCTTTATTACTTCCATTTACATCCGTGTCGTATAACGGTTTTATCGCCGTCACGCCCATCATCATATAGGCTTGTAACTCTTTCTTTTTCGTTTCGATGAGCTCTTGCCTGTCTCTTGCCAGCTCCGCTTCCAAACTTTTACTGCTGTTGATGTAATACACCACTGAGATCAACGTGGTGATCAACAACAGCGGAATTAGGGTTATCAGCAGCAATTTGTTTCGACTTTTCAACACCATGGTTTCCACTACCTCTTTTTCTTTTCAGACTTGCAAACTCCGCGCAACTTGTCTGTGAGGTAGGCGAGAATTTTCCCTTCCTCGGTCAGATTAATACTCTGGAGTTTGATGTGAATTATCTTCTCGTTATATATGCTCGGGCGGTCAGACTTTGAATTGTGTTAAAATCCGGTCATCAAATTGGAGATCTCACATGCAAACACTAGCAGGAAAGAAAATTCTACTCGGCATCAGTGGCGGTATTGCCGCGTATAAATGTGCGGAGCTAACCCGTCGCCTCATAGAGAGAGGAGCGCAAGTTCAAGTTGTAATGACGAAAGCCGCAAAAGAGTTCATTACCCCTTTAACCATGCAAGCCGTTTCGGGCCGTCCTGTCTCGGACAGTTTACTAGACCCAGCAGCGGAAGCCTCTATGGGCCATATTGAATTGGCCAAATGGGCAGATTTAGTGCTATTAGCGCCCGCGACCGCGGACTTAATCGCGCGCATGTCCGCAGGCATGGGGAACGATTTACTTACTACGCTCGTGCTCGCGACGGATTCCCCTGTTGCTGTTTCTCCTGCGATGAATCAACAGATGTATCGCAATATCGCAACCCAAGAGAACATCGCTACGTTAGCGCGTCGTGGTATGCACATCTGGGGCCCTGCGGCAGGAGAGCAAGCCTGTGGTGATGTGGGACCAGGTCGAATGCTGGAACCAATGCAGCTAGTACATCTATGTGAACAGTTCTTTCAACCAAAATTGCTAGAAGGTAGGTCGATACTCATTACCGCCGGACCAACTCGCGAAGCGATTGATCCAGTGCGTTACATTACGAACCATAGCTCCGGGAAAATGGGCTATGCATTGGCGAGCGCCGCAGCGCAGATGGGAGCAAAAGTCACCCTCGTGAGCGGTCCTGTCAGTTTAAATACGCCCGTAGGTGTTGAGCGCATAAATGTTTCCAGTGCACAAGAGATGCACGAAGCCGTTATGACACATGCAAACCAGCATGATGCCTTTATTAGCTGCGCTGCCGTTGCCGACTACCGCCCACAAACGATCGCGTCTCAAAAGTTGAAAAAGACAGAAGACAACGACGAAATGGTCATTAATATGGTTAAAAATCCTGATATTGTTGCATCTGTGGCAGCAATGACGGAGAAGCGTCCGTTTACCGTCGGTTTTGCGGCTGAAACCAATGATGTAGAGACCTATGCTCGAGGCAAGTTAACAAAGAAAAACCTCGATATGATCTGTGCAAACGACGTTTCGGTTGCAGGGCAAGGATTTAACAGCAACGACAACGCAATTACCCTTTACTGGCCTGAAGGTGAACTTGCGCTCGCTTTAGAATCAAAAGAAGCATTGAGCTTTAAAATTCTCGAAAAAATGCATCAATTGATGTAACTAACGTTTGAAAACCCTGCCAATTTTTTACAAAAGCTGGCATAAATTTGGTACAAAAATGACAACTAAGGGTGTTAAATCTCCCATTCCACCCTTAGTGGTCTAGTTTGAGGCGAAATAGCGTCTTATAATCCCCTCCGCTCAACTTTGTATTTTGAAAGGAAGTAACTAATGGCCGGCAGTAAAAAATCCAACCGTCGTGAAGAAATCTTACAAGCATTGGCAGAAATGCTTGAATCAACAGATGGCGCTTCACGCATTACTACGGCAAAACTGGCCAAGCAAGTCGGCGTTTCAGAAGCCGCGCTGTATCGTCATTTCCCAAGTAAAGCGCGCATGTTCGAAGGGTTGATTGAGTTCATTGAAGAAGCCTTGATGACACGTATCAACCGTATTCTAGACGACGAAAAAGATACACTAGAGCGTATTCGTATGGTGATGCACCTTATTTTGGCGTTCTCTGAACGTAACCCAGGTCTGACACGCATTTTGTCGGGTCATGCTCTAATGTTTGAAAATGAACGTCTACGTGAACGCATCAATCAACTCTTTGAGCGTATAGAAACACAATTGCGCCAAATCCTGCGTGAACGTAAGATTCGTGAAGGGAAGTCCTTCCCTGTCGAAGAGCGCATCCTAGCCGCGCAAATTCTGGGGCAAGTTGAGGGGAGCCTAAACCGCTTTGTGCGTAGCGACTTTAAATACCAGCCGACTGCAAACTTTGACGAGTACTGGGCGCTTTTGAGTGCACAAATAAAGTAAAAGACTATGAGTAAAGACAAATACACGCAGCCCGAGTTTTCTCTTTCACTTCTTCACCCTCGTAACTGGGGCGTATGGCTTGGTTTTGGTCTGTTGGCCATCCTCGTCAATATTCTTCCTTATCGGCTGCTGCTTTCATTAGGTCGTTCACTCGGTAAACTTGGCATGCGCTACGGTAAAAAGCGTGTCCACGTTGCTCAGCGTAACTTAGAATTGGCCTTTCCAGACAAAACACCTGAAGAGATTCAACATATTGTTGAAGAGAACTTCAAAAATACCGGTATGGCACTGATAGAAACCGGAATCACTTGGTTCTGGCCGACTTGGCGCTTTAAAAACCTGATCGTCGAGAAAGATCTCGGCGCACTGCGTGAAAAAGCCAAAGAAGGTAAAGGCGTCCTACTTTGTTGTGTCCACGCTCTTAATCTAGAGATCACTGCGCGTGCTTTCGCCGTGTTAGGCGTGGCCGGGTACGGCGCGTTTCGTCCGCATAATAATCCTGCTTATAACTTTATCCAGTATTGGGGACGGACACATAACGGCAATAAACTGATTGATCGTAAAGATGTAAAAAAGATGATTCGTGTTTTACGCAGCGGTGAGCGTCTGTTCTATTTACCGGATCACGATTACGGTCGCAAAAAATCAGTATTTGTGCCCTTCTTTGCCGTAGACGATGCGTGTACGACAACAGGCACGAGCATTCTGGCGTATACCTCAAAATGTGCGATCATCCCAGGCTCAGGGTTTCGCAATGACGAAGGAAAATACGACATCATCGCCGATAACTGCATTGAAGCCGATTATCCACAAAAAGACGAAGTCGCCGCTGCCGCTTATATGAACAAGTATGTGGAAGAAGTCATTCTACGCGCTCCAGAGCAATGGATGTGGCTCCATAAACGCTATAAAACCATGCAAGATGAGCATGTCGAGAAAGGCATTCGCTATAAGTAAGTGGTCACGGCGATAAATCCAAAAACAAAAAAGGGCAGATGAATATCCATCTGCCCTTTTTACTTTTTCAGAAAAAGTAACCAATTAAATGCCGTATTCTGCGCGGTACGCTTTGACTGCTTCTAGATGCTCTTTGTCTGTGCCTTTCTCTTCAAGGAAAGTCACAAGGTCAGTCAGGCTAACGATTGAGATGATTGCACAACCAAAATCACGCTCCACTTCTTGGATCGCAGACAACTCACCTTTGCCTTTTTCTTGGCGGTCAATCGCAACCAACACACCAGCAAGGTCTGCACCATTCGCCTTGATGATTTCCATCGATTCACGAATCGCGGTACCCGCTGTGATTACGTCATCCACTAGCATGATGCGACCTTCAAGCGCAGAGCCTACAAGGTTACCGCCTTCGCCGTGATCTTTCGCTTCTTTACGGTTGAAGCAGTAAGGCGTGTCGACGTCATGATGATCCGCCAGCGCGACTGCTGTTGTCGTCGCGATTGGGATACCTTTGTACGCCGGGCCAAACAGCACATCAAACTCAATGCCAGAATCAGCAAGCGCGGCTGCGTAAAAACGACCAAGACGCGCTAGGTCACGACCAGTATTGAAAAGACCAGCGTTAAAGAAGTACGGGCTTTTACGGCCAGATTTCAAAGTAAACTCACCAAACTTAAGAACTTCTTTCTCAAGTGCAAACTCAATAAATTCACGCTGGTATGCTTTCATTATTTTCTCTCTATGTCCTTGGTTTCTTGTGTCTCTTCTCGACAATCATTCATTTCTCTATTGTCGAGATAAAAAAATAGCCCCCATAATGGGAGCTATCTAAATCAATTGGCTAACGCCGCCTTCTGCGCTGCGACAATTTCCGTAATGCCGACTTTCGCCGACTCGAGCAATGCCATCAGCTGTTCGTGACTGAACGGTTCACCTTCTGCGGTGCCCTGAATTTCAATCATCTTGCCTTCTTCGGTCATTACGACGTTCATGTCTGTGTCTGCCGCTGAATCTTCAACGTATTCAAGATCACACAATACTTCATCGCCTAGCAAGCCGACAGAAACTGCCGCTACGTGGCCTTTCATTGGATTCGCTTTTAGCTTACCGCTATCCACTAGGTGTTGGAATGCATCGGCCATTGCAACACTTGCGCCGCTGATGGATGCAGTACGCGTACCACCGTCTGCTTGGATAACGTCACAGTCAACGGTGATCATGAACTCACCCATGGCTTTTAGATCGACAACAGCACGTAGGCTTCGCGCGATAAGACGCTGAATTTCCATCGTACGGCCGCCTTGTTTGCCACTTGCCGCTTCACGACGAGTACGAGAATGTGTTGCTCGAGGTAGCATGCCGTATTCAGCTGTAACCCAGCCTTTACCTTGACCTTTTAGCCAACGTGGCACAGATTCTTCGACGGTCGCATTACACAACACTTTGGTGTTACCGAACTCAACTAGCACTGACCCTTCAGCGTAAGCTGTGTAGTTACGAGTAATTTTGATAGGGCGAACTTGATCCGCCTTGCGATCGTTTGGACGCATGGGCATCTACCTTAAATATGAGGAGAAGACGATTTGGTTGGGCGAAGATTATAACGGAATCGATTCCGGATTCATAGGTTACGCCGCTGGCACAACATAAACAATCCATACATCCCGCGCACCTATCGACGCAGCGTGATACACTCTTGAAGTAATTTTCAAAAAATGAAGACAGGAAAATTCGATGATTTACAGTATGACAGCGTATGCACGCAAAGAAGTAAAAGGCGATTGGGGTTCTGCGGTATGGGAAATCCGCAGCGTGAACCAGCGTTATTTAGAAACATACTTCCGCATGCCAGAACAATTTCGCGGGTTAGAGCCGGTTTTACGTGAGCGCTTTCGTAAGCGCTTAGCGCGAGGCAAAGTAGAATGTAATCTGCGTTTTGAAGCAAACCCTGCCGCAAAAGGTGAGCTTAGCATCAATGAAGCGCTTGCTAGCCAGGTAATTAAAGCCGCTGAACAAGTCATGCACATGACTGGTGAACTGAGCCGAATCAATCCATTTCAAGTCATGCAATGGCCGGGGGTAATGGAAACGCCAGAGCAAGACATGGATGCGGTAAATAAAGTGCTACTAGAAGCGTTTGATGGCGCAATGGATGAATTTATTGAAGCGCGCGCTCGTGAAGGCGAGAACATGAAGGCGCTGATTGAACAGCGTTTGAACGCCATTTCTGCAGAAGTCGTAAAAGTGCGTGCGCGCATGCCAGAAATTTTAGAATGGCAACGTGAGCGTCTGTTCTCTAAATTTGAAGATGCGAAAGTAGAGCTAGACCCATCTCGCGTTGAGCAAGAGCTTATCCTTCTGGCACAGAAATCAGACGTAGCAGAAGAGCTAGACCGTCTTGATTCTCACGTAAAAGAAACCACAAACATTCTGAAGAAAGGTGGCGCAGTCGGTCGTCGTCTAGACTTCATGATGCAAGAGTTCAACCGTGAATCGAACACGCTAGCGTCGAAATCCATCAGCACCGACATCACCGCATCGGGCGTTGAACTGAAAGTTCTAATTGAACAGATGCGTGAGCAGATCCAAAACATTGAATGATCTAAAAGTCATCGAGTATTGAAACAAAAAAGCCCCGCTAATACGGGGCTTTCTTTTATTCGTCTTTTTCCAAGGTACTGTTATCAACGTAGGGCCAATAATGGTGCCCAATTCTGATCAGCAAAGTAGCCGCAGCCAAAATAAACGCAGCCAGAGATAACCACACAACCAAAACCGCATCCAGCTCTTTCATTCCGAGTGTGATGTAGCGGGCGATCGCCATCATCGCGATATAGATAGGATAGCGTACCGGAATTTTACCATTCATCACGAACTGCTGCACCATGGCGAGCACTTCCAGATAGATAAACATCAAAAGAATATCTGTGAGTAAGACACGCTTCTCTACAAATACGTGCACAAACTCTTGCATCATGGCGTACAACGTCGCCAAGGTAATAGAGACTAATAACACCGCCTCCAAAATATGGAAGATTTTCAGGAAAGGTCGACTAAAGGATTTCGGTAAATTCGACGGCATGGTCCATTATCCAAACAAAGAAAATAGGTCTTGAGTTTAGCATGCGACGATCTTCAATCAATCAGAATAAACATCAGTGCGAATCGACTCCAAGTTCTGGTATTTACTCATAAAAACGCTCCGCTTATTTGGCGGAGCGTTTTTGTGTTATAGGACCTGTGGCATCACTTACGCCACTTGCTGCTTTTTTTCAGCTACGCGCTTTTTCTTCCGATATTTAGGGTGAGTGATCGGAATCGCAGATAGGAGTTTTTTGGTGTATTCGTTTTGCGGGTTTGCATAAATTTCTTTAGCACTGCCTGCTTCTACCACTTTACCAAAATACATCACGGCAACTTTGTCAGAAACATGTTTCACCACCGAGAGATCGTGAGAGATAAATATGATCGCCAAGTTCATTTCTTGTTGCAGCTGTAGCAATAGGTTCAAGATTTGCGCCTGTACCGACACATCTAACGCAGATACCGATTCATCACAAATCAGTAATTTAGGCTTCAATGCAATCGCGCGAGCAATACCGATACGCTGCCGTTGTCCGCCTGAAAATTCATGTGGATAACGGTTTACTGCCGTTTCTGGTAATCCCACTTTGATTAAAAGCTCTTTTACCCACTGTTTACGCTCTGTTGGCGTGCCAATTTTATGAATAACAAACGGTTCTTCCAGAATCATACCGATGGTATGACGCTGATTGAGTGACTCCATTGGGTCTTGAAAGACGATTTGCATGTCTTTACGCAGCGAGCGCATCTCTTTAACAGACAATTTAGTGATGTCTTTACCTTCAAAGAAAATCTTACCTTCTGTTGGCTCGTATAACTTTAAGATCGTGCGACCAAGAGTGCTTTTACCACAACCTGACTCACCAACTAGCCCCAGTGTTTCACCTTCAGAAACAGACAGTGAAACCCCGTCTACCGCTTTGATGGTGTAGCCTTTCTTGAACAGCCCTTTACCAGAAACAAAGTGCTGCTTAAGATTTTCAACTCTTAATACTTCTTTTGCCATAACATCCTCTTTTATGACTGGTTCACTTTGCCCAGTTAACTGGCAAACATACTGGCATCAATAGGCTTGATATCGATCATCTGCTTTGGCTCATTATCTAAGCTCGGCATCAACCCCATCAAACGCTCTGTATATGGGTGCTGCGGGTTATCAAACAACTCAAAAATTTCTGCTTTTTCGACAATACGTCCGCCATACATCACGGCAACATCATCACACACTTCTGCCACAACCCCGAGATCGTGAGTGATGAAGATCATCGCCATGCCCGTTTCTTCCTGAAGCTCGTTCATCAGTTCAAGGATAGACGCCTGAACCGTAACATCCAACGCTGTAGTCGGTTCATCACAAATCAGAATATCCGGCTTACAGGCCAATGCCATCGCGATCATGACACGCTGGCGCATACCACCAGATAGGTTATGGGGATACTCATTCAATCGCTTCTCTGGCATTGGAATTTTTACTTTTGCCAGCATTTCAATCGAGTACGCCTCCCGCTCCTTTTTGTCGAGCTCAGGTCGATGGAGCTCAAGCACTTCACATATTTGACGACCAATGGTGTGCACTGGGTTGAGCGCAGTCATCGGGTCTTGGAAGATGATCGAAATGCGATCGCCACGCATGGCGTACATCTCTTCCGCAGGCAAATCAACTAGGTTGGTGCCGCGATAATTCACTTCACCTTTAATGATGTTGCCATATGGCTTAGGTAATAGCCCCATGATCGACATTGAGGTTACGCTCTTGCCACTACCTGACTCTCCTACCAGACCGAGTGTACGTCCAGCTCTCACATCAAAGTTCACACCATGCAGAACCTTCACTGGCCCATCATCGGTGGTAAATTCAACTTCGAGATCTTTAACACTTAGGATTACATCGTTTTCCATAACCAATCCTTACAGCTTATAAGTGTCATCTACGACAACAACAGGTTCAAAAGCTTTGCCTGACTTCATCGCTTGTTTCGTTTCTTTTTTGATATCACTATCAATCCAGTAAGTGCCATCGCCTATGATTGCACCACTGAACAGCGCCTCTGTCATGCGATTCATTGGCTTATCTGGAAACTTTAACCAGCGCCAGTGACCATAGCGGACATAAGGAACCATGTAGCCTGGGACGATAACGTGAGCATCAATGATGTCACGCTGAATCTCATGACCTAGCTGGATCTTTTTATCCATATCCATGCCAAAACGATACTCGATGATCTTTTCATCCAGTTCAGGCGTGCTGTAGTTTGTGAAAGAGTTAGTTTGCGGCTTGTTCGCATTGACTGAATGGAAATACTCCCAATACGTTGGGATCTCAGACGTACCCATATCTAAGAAAGCCAAATCGTGCTTTTTCTCACGTACGTATTTGAACATGGATGAGCCATCAACTAACTTGAGCTCAATATCCAGCCCTGCTAACTTGGCTTGCTCACGCAAAAAGGCAATACGAGGAGTATGAACAGGTGTTCCGTAGGTCAGCTCGAAGCTTAAGCGCTCACCTTTATCATTGACACGAATACCATCAGAACCAATTTTGTTAAAGCCTGCGGCTTCGAATGCCTCGGCCGCTTTTGCGGGATCAAACTTCGGTGCCTTAGCATCTGGTAGGGTGTATTTACCATGACCATAACCGGTCGGGTTCGGTTTACGGGAGTAGTCGCCACGCATGACATTCTCTATCATGCCATCAAAGTCAATCGCGTAAGTAATGCCCTTGCGAATGTTTAAATCATCCAGCAAAGGCATCGCGGTGTTCATCCATACACCACCAGCCCCAACTGGAAATTGGTTGTAACCCCAGAACTTTTGAATGTATCCCTTTTGGTAAGGTTCCGTATTCGATTTATCATGCCATAAGCTTGGTAAAACAAGACCAAATGCGTCCAGCTTCCCTTTCTCAAAGTGCTTCATCGCGATATCACTGTCGCGAATCACTGTGATGCGGATTTTGTCGACATTATAACGATGTTGATAATACTTATTGCTGTAACCCCACCAGTCTTCACCGACATGTTTGAAGGTAACACTTTTACCTTTTTTAATGTCATCTAGGTAGTATGCACTGGTCGTTGGTTCACTTTTAAAATTGTAGTAGCGGACAAAGTTGTCATGTATACCGTCACCATTTTCATCTTTTGAAGGGTTAGCATAAAAATGTGCGGGGCGTGGGCGCAGAGCCCCCATTCGTAACAGCAACTCTTCCGGATTGAACTCTTTCGCCGCCTTAACAGCAAACGTATGAGTGTCGTACTTGATAACATCCGCAATCGTTTTGTTGTAGTAATCGTTGTACCAAGGTTCCAAGATGTCCTTGGAACGATAAAACTTCAGCATGAACACGAAATCGTCGGCAGTCACAGGTTTGCCGTCCGACCATTTGGCTTCAGGGTTGAGTTTAAAATAGACCGTTTTGTTGTCACCTGCTAACGCCCACTCGTTAGCAAGCTCAGGTATGAACTCTAAAGTATCTGGGTGGCGGACCACCAAGCCTGGTGTTTCATCTAAGATAAAAGAACGTAGCCCTGCATTAGCGTCTGGACCAACACTACGTAACGTCTGCGGGAAACTTGACATAAAGGTGCGATAAGTCCCTCCACGTTTCGCTTCTGGAGAACCATATTGAGGCTCATCCCAGTTTGTTTGCCAGTTTAAGTCGGTCGGAAGCGTTGCTGACATTGCACCAAAACTCAGGGCGCTCAGCGTGGACGCTAAAAATAATTTCTTCATAAAACTTCCCTTTTTTATGTTTTGCTCACAATGCTCGCTTAAACATAGCGTGTGAATTTTTTCGGGTCGAAAGCCGCTCGAATGGCTTCACCAATAAAGGTCACCATTACCAGAACCAGAACAATAGAAGTCACTACTGACGCAACAATCCATGGCGAATCTAAGTTTGACTTACCTTGTTGCAGTAGTTCACCCCAACTTGGCGTTGGTGGCATCAAGCCTAAGCCTAGGTAATCGAGAGCAGTCAGTGCTGTGATGTTAGCTGCAATAGTGAAAGGCGCTAGGGTTACAATCATCACCATCGTATTTGGCAAGATGTGATTAAACAAGATACGTCCAGTCGATGCCCCTAAAGCACGTGCCGCCATTACGTATTCTCGTGCCGCTTCTTTATAGGTCATGGTCCGCATGTACCATGTCATCCCCATCCAAGTGAAAAGCACGTTAATAGCGACAAAGAGAGCAAACGTCGGTTGAACGATTGAGACAAGAATCATAATGACGTACAAAAACGGGACCATTGACCAGATTTCGATAAGTCGCTGTACAAACAAGTCAAATTTACCGCCCCAAAAACCCATAGCACAACCGACTGCAGTACCGATCGCGTAGGAAATGGCCATCGTAAGCAACGCAAATCCCATCGCCGTTCTGAATCCGTAGACGAGTCGCGCCAAAATATCGCGACCTATCACATCTGTACCTAAATAATGCTTATTTTCGGCACTAGGTGCTGTTGGCGGGAAATCACCACTAAAATCTTGTTCATATGGGTTCCACGGCACAAGCGGCAAAATAACAAAGTTGTCGCCCCCTTCAGCCTCAAACGCTTTTTGCAGTACACGATAATCGGCTTCACTGGATGACTCTTGGCCGAATTCGCTACCTAAACGTACGTCACTGACAACAGGAAAATAGTAGCTACCATCGTACTTGACGACTAGCGCTTTACTGTTGATCAAAAGTTCGGCGAATAGAGAAAGGATCAACATGATAGAAAGAGCAACAAACGACCAATAGCCTCGTTTGATCTCTTTAAAGTGACGAATTTTCTTTTGAGTTAATGGACTAACTTTAATCATGTTACGCTCCAAACTTCACACGTGGGTCGACTAAAGCAACACAAATATCTGAAATGATGTTACCAATGAGCAGTAACAACGCATTAATGGCGACAATACCCATAACAACAGGGTAATCACGCTCCATGATTGATTCGTAACCCAATAAGCCAATGCCATCAATATTGAAGATAACTTCAATCAGGAAAGCACCGGTCATGAAGAACAACAAAGAGTTACCAAAGTGACTCGCGATTGGAATTAAGCTGTTACGCAACGCGTGCTTACGAACTGCTTTTTTGAAAGGTAATCCTTTCGCAATTGCGGTGCGGATGTAATCTGAGGAAAGGTTTTCCATCAGGTTATTTTTCATTGTCATCGTCAGCGTGGCAAAATCACCAATGAGGTAACAGATCAAAGGCAACACCGCATGCCACATAATGTCTTTAGCGCGTTCAAAGAAGGTTTCGTAATCGTCGAAGTCATCGCCGACAAAGCCTCCCATCGGAAACCATTCCAAGTGATAACTAAATAACGTGATCAGCAATACACCCACCACATAACCTGGTAGCGCGTAGCCTACGAAAATGAGTACTGAAGAAGCGGAATCAAACACAGAACCGTGCTTGAGCGCCTTATAGTAACCAAGAGGAATCGAGATAAAATAACTAATAAAGAAGGTCATGCCGCCATAAAACAACGACACTGGCAAACGCTCTGCGATCATGTCCGAGACAGGCTCGTAGTAACGTGTCGACTCGCCAAGATCTAGCATTACCAAACGACTTAACCACTCGACGTACGCTTCCGTTACTGGTTTATCCAGGCCATAAAACGCATTCAGCTCCGCGATTTGATCGTCAGAAAGGGCCGTATTACCACCCGCAGACGTCATTGATGCGGCGCCGTCCCCCTGGGACTGCATTTGTGACAACATGCGTTCAACAGGTCCGCCAGGCACGAAACGAGTGATAGCAAAGATGAGAATAGTTATCCCGAGAAACGTTGGGATAACCAACGCCAAACGGCGTAAAAAGTACGACAGCATATACAACTTGCTCCTTGTCTACTGTCCAGTTCAAACGGAGTGAAAGAGGATATTTTCCGCCCAAAATGGTGCATATTTATCTCGTAGTAACTAAAACTGTTGAAGCACACTCCCTGCGCCTCAAGAGCTAGACTTTTCTACTACTGCAATAATTTCAGCGTCATATTTATCTTGAATCCACATCAGCTTCAAGTGTTTGAAACCAAAACATGACAAACTTCCTTCGATGTCGAAAAACAGAAATGTTTTTGTAAAAAATTATAAAAAACCACAAAAATAATTCATACAGAATATCAATCTAGGCTGTTTAGAGCCAAAACCCTACATAAAAATGCACCCTACACACATAAATAGACACATAATCCAAGGTTATATTTGACCTAAAAATACGAGTGAGCCCTTTAATAGCAATGGGTATCATATTTTGATACCACCTAATAAGTTCGAGCTAACAAAGTATGGATTCGATATAAAACTCATCTCAGAACAATTCACTGGAAAAATATCTTTTTCCAGATTCAATTACCCACTAAAAAACCATAGGCAAGATAAGTCATTAAAGTTTATAAGAAACACAAAATACGGTGTTTTATTGAAATTTAATCTCGATTCATAAACCTTATTCGGTTTTTTATTCCGCCTTTTAAATAAAGCCTGGTTATTTACATCTTTTTTACATTTAAGCATCCCCGTTTACCACTGGTTTGACTTCCTTTTTTCATCTCGGTTATACATTGGCCGAACGTTAACGAAATATTAACGTCACATTTGGCCGCTATGCGGCCAGACATAGGAAATAATAATAATCGGAGCAACAAGGATGTATAAAAACACAACCGCTTTATCTGTTGCGATAAGCCTTGCTTTGGGGACAGCAGCAGTTGCAACCCCAGCAACAGCACTGGCAGAAGAGCAGCAAGTTGAAAAACTTCAAAAGATGAAAGTTACTGGTTCGCGCCTAACGCGCGCATCTATGGAAGGAAGCACACCAGTAGCTGTAATTGGCAGAGCCGAGATTGAACGTGCCGGTGATGTGTCTATTGCAGATGTATTACGCAAGTCCTCTTTCAACTCATTCGGTTCACACAGCGAGCGTTCAGGTAGCTCAGCACAAAGCCAAGCGACCATCTCTCTAAGAGGTCTAGGTTCTGAGCGTACTCTCGTTCTAATTAACGGTAAACGTCTTCCTGGCTCTGCAGCTATGGGTGGTGGTGCCGCAAATATTAACGTAATCCCATCAGCAATAGTCGAACGTGTAGAAGTCATGGCAGACGGTGGCTCTGCAGTATACGGCTCTGATGCAGTTGCTGGTGTTGTAAATATTATTCTGAAAGAAGAGTTTGACGGCATTAATGTAACCGTTGGTTCTGGTATCCCAAGCCAAGAAGGTGGTGATGAGAAAAACGTTGCCCTAGTCATGGGCACTAGTGGAGAAAAAGGAAACATCATGTTCTCATTTGAACATGACAGTAAAGATGAAATTTATCAACGCGATCGTGATTACCTCAGCTCAACAAACACCGATTCCGCAAACTACTTCGACATGTCTGGCGTTAGTATCTACGGTCGTAACGTCTATCATGATGGTCAGTTAAAAGCACTAAACGGCTATAATACTGATGCATCATGTGACCCATCTAAAGGGTTTGTTGGCCTCACAAACTATCCTGGTCTTGGGGATATCTGTGGTTATGATTACACTTCAGAAGCAGCTCAAACAGCTTCTCTGGAACGAAATACTGTATTTATAAACGGTAATATTTTTGTAACTGAAGATACTACCTTCAATGCTCAAGTGCTTTTAAACCGTAACGAAAGTTTCAGTCGTTTCGCTCCAGCTGCTGGCATCTTCTCTGTAGACCCGAATACAGATGGCGGCGCAGATTTCTTTGCGGAGAATGGCTTAGACCCAGCGGTAGGCCCAGCATCTGTATACTACCGTTTCAACAACGTGGGAACACGTGATAACAATGTTAAAGACTTCCAAGCAGATTTCAAAGCAGGTCTAGATGGCACACTTTACACAGACACTTTGGGTGATGTTATTTGGGAAACGGGATATCACCTAAACTTCTCTAACAGTTCAGAATTAGGTACTGGCTACGTATTTGGTTCAGCAGCATCACAACTGGTTGAGTCTGGTCAGTTTGCAAACGGTGAGTTTAGTTCAGACGCGACAAGCCTGCTTTCTGCAGGTACAAGCCGAGAAACTCAAATGGAAATGCATCAGTTCTTTGGTGGCCTTCAATTTGATGTAGCGGAAGTTGGTGATGTGCTAATTCCTCTGTATGTCGGCGCTGAATTTACTACCTATGATTACTTTGATAAATATGACCCTCAAAGTGAGGCAGGTAACATTATTGGTAGTGCAGGTAACTCTGCTGGTGGAGACCGTGAAACATATGCTCTTTATGCTGAGTCTTTGATCGCTTTTACTGATGAGTTGGAAATGAACTTAGCGGCTCGTTACGACCATTACAGCGATTTCGGGCACGAAGTATCTCCAAAAGTATCTTTCCGTTACCAACCACTTGATAACTTGATGTTCCGCGCAGGCGCTGGCCTTGGCTTCCGAGCTCCGACATTATCAGACCTTTATGCTGCAGATAGCTACTCATCAGACTTTGCGAAAGATTACACCTACTGTGCGCAAAATGGCATTTCATATGCTGATTGCCCAGAAACGCAATACGACGTGACTCGTACATCAAATGAAGATCTTGACGCTGAAAAATCTGTATCATTTAACTTTGGTGTAAGTTTCTCACCAATAGAAGATCTAGATGTAACAATGGATTATTACAACATTAGCATTGATGATGTAATTACTCTAAATACGCTACAAAGCATGATTGACGAAGAGCGTAGCTCTGGCAATAAAAACCCAAATATTGTTCGTGATGCTAATGATCGGATTATCGAAGCGACAGCAGGCCTTCAGAACCTTGGAACGCTTGATACATCGGGCATAGACTTGAAATTGGGATATCGCTATGACTTTAATTATGCAACTGTTAGATACGATTTCATGGGAAGCTACGTTTTAGACTTTAGCCAGCCTGAATATATAGGTGGCCCTGTTAACAACCAAGTAGGTCGTAACGGCATGCCTGAGTACCGCTTCAATACAGGTGTTGGCTTGAGCTTCCTAGAAGATCATGACATCTATCTATCTGCAGACCACATTGCAGATCAGGCACAAGATGTTGACGATGACTATAAAAAAGTCGGCCATATTTCTTCACAAACCACATGGAACATTGCATATAACTACTTAGCCCCATGGGATGCTAAGTTTACTGCAGGTGTGCGTAACCTAACAGACGAAGACCCTGCTTTTGAAGCTGACGGTGTGACTTACGATGAAGACTTATACAGCATTCAAGGCCGCGTTTACTTCTTGAAATACTCTCAAAACTTTTAATCAAACCTTTGGCGCAGGTATCTTTCCTGCGCCCTATTCGACTGACTTTATACACTAACAAGGATGCTACTATGACGTTAAAGGAATTTGGCGTAAGTGCAGTAACTGCCGCGATTCTCACGGTAAGTGGAGCAGCGGCGGCTGCTGACTCTGGAACCGTCGTCGCCAACCAAGCAAAAGCAACGAAGTCTTCACAGGCTTCGCAACAAAAAATCGACAATTATGCCGAAAGTACTGAAGGCATGTTGGCAGAATATAAAGGCTTACTACGTCAAATCGACAGCATGAAAGTCTACAACGAGCAAATTAACCGTATGGTTCAATCACAGCAAGGTGAATTGGACTCATTAAATAACCAAATTGCTCAGATCGATCAAACGGCAACAGAAGTAGTACCACTAACACTTAAAATGATCGATGCACTCGATGAGTTTGTGACTCTCGATCTGCCTTTCCAGAAAAAAGAACGTAATAAACGTGTCCAAGAACTGCGTCGTCTCATGGATCGCGCCGACGTAACGACTTCTGAGAAATTCCGTAAAGTGATGGAAGCCTACCAAATTGAAGAAGGCTTCTCTCGCTCAATTGAATCTTACAAAGCTAGCCTAGATAGAAATGGGGAAACCGTGACTTACGACTTCCTACGTATTGGTCGCACGGCGCTTTTATTCCAATCTCCAGACGGTGGTGAGACAGGTATGTGGAACCAACAAACACGTCAATGGGAAACATTACCGGAAAGCTACCGCATAGCGGTACAGCAAGGCCTTCGTATCGCGAAGAAGCAAGCGCCACCAGCGCTAATCAAATTGCCTGTATATGCTGGGGAGGAATAAGAGATGAAAGGATTCAAAACTCTAGCCGCTGGCCTACTAGCGAGCTTATTTATGGTTTCTGGCGTACAAGCAGAAGCGCCTAAAAACTTATCTGAACTACTTAAAAACGTAAAATCAGAAAGCATCGTTGAGTCAAAAGAGAACAAAGCCCGTGAAGCTGAGTTCAAGAACAATCGCGATAAGCAAGCGACATTATTGCAACAAGCTCGCGAAGAGTTAGCTGCGCAGCAAGCTCTGGGCGATCAACTTAAAGCAACCTTTGATGAAAACGATAAGCAGCTAACTGAACTAACAGAAACCTTACGTGTTCGCTCTGGTACTTTGGGCGAAATGTTTGGTGTGGTCCGGCAATATGCGGGCGAGTTTAAAGGCTTATTTGCAGCCTCTCAAAACGCAGTTCAGTTCCCAGAGCGTGACGCTCTACTAACGAAACTGGCTGAAAGTAAAGAACTGCCATCAACACAAGAGCTAGAAGCATTCTGGCATACCATTCTTCAACAAGTGGTTGCCTCAGGCGAGACAGCAACAACCCAAGCAACGGTTGTTTATGGCGAAGGTAAAGAAGCGGTTCGCGATGTTACTCTTGTCGGTGAATTTAACGCGATTGCCGATGGTAAGTACGTTACTTATGTACCTCAAACAGGTAAGTTCGAAGAACTCTCTCGACAGCCTCGCACCAATATTACGCGTCATGTTGCAGGCTTTGAGTCAGCGTCAAACAGCTATGAGCCACTGTTTATTGACCCATCCCGTGGTGTAATTCTGTCTCTACTTGTACAAAGCCCTACCGTTCAAGAACGTATTGATCAAGGTGGCATTGTAGGTTACGTCATCCTTGGTATGGGTGCAGTTGGCGCTATCATTGCTCTAGTTTGCTTCCTACGCCTTCAAGTGATTGGCGGTAAAATGCGTAAGCAAGCGAAATCAGAAACCGTGATTCCTGGCAACCCATTGGGTGAAGTTATCCAAGCTTACCAAGAACATAAAGGTGACAACCTTGAAGATCTGGAAGCGAAGCTGGACGAAATCATTCTACGTAATGCTCCAAGCATTGAGCGCTTCATCAGCTCAATCAAGCTTTTTGCTTCTGTAGCGCCTCTACTTGGTCTACTGGGTACGGTAATGGGTATGATCGGCACATTCCAAGCCATTACTCTGTTCGGTACCGGCGATCCGAAACTGATGGCTGGCGGTATCTCTGAAGCTCTTGTTACAACCATGCTAGGTCTGGTTGTCGCAATTCCATTGCTGTTCCTTTACACCATCGTACACAGTAAAGGTCGTCGTTTGGTTCAAACTCTTGAAGAACAGAGTGCAGGCTTCATCGCTCGCTATCAGGAAAAACTACATAAAGCCGAAAGCTAAGGAGGCGTTATGTGGTGGTTAGTTGGAGAACTTGAATCAATTAGGCGCTTCTTGGGAATGGGTGGCGATGTACTCGTCGCCATCTTCATCCTCAGCTTTATGCTGTGGGCAGTATTGTTAGAACGTTGGTTCTATTTTGCTGCCGTCGCTCCAAAAGCCATGAAAAAAGCCGTTGGCTCATGGCAGGGGCGATCAGAGCACCAGAGCTGGAACGCTAAGATGATCCGACAAGAAATTGTTTCTCGTCAGGACATTGAGAATAAAAAGGGCCTGCCAATCGTGAAAGTGTTGATTGCGCTTTGTCCCTTACTGGGTTTGCTCGGCACCGTTGTTGGCATGATCCAAGTATTCGACATCTTAGCGGTAACAGGAACAGGAAGCCCTCGAGCAATGGCCTCGGGGATCTCAAAGGCAACAATCCCAACTTTAGCCGGGATGGTGGCTTCTCTATCAGGACTGTTCTTTAGTTCACGTCTTGATCATTTAGCCAAAGTCACAACGCAAAAGCTGGAAGATAAGCTAAAGCATATTGCCTGAGTAAATGGAATTAGAGGTATAGGTCATGAAAAGACGCTATAGCAGTGATAGCAGTGATGAAACCGCTATTGATATGACACCGATGCTCGACATCGTATTCATCATGTTGATCTTCTTTATCGTAACAACATCGTTCGTCAAAGAAGCTGGTCTAGAAGTAAACCGCCCTACGGCAAGCTCTGCGCAAACCGTGAAAAAAGGTAACATCATGGTCGCAGTTGGTGCGGCGGGTGATGTTTGGGTTGATAAACGCCGCATCGAAGTGGACGCGGTTCGCGCGAATATTGAACGTCTTCGTGCAGAAAGCCCTGATGGCGCAGTTGTTATCCAAGCCGACACAGAAGCAAATGCTGGCGTAGTCGTGAAGGTTATGGACCAGATCAAAATGGCAGGTGTAGAAAGCATCTCCATTGCCGCAACCAATAAGGATTAAGCTTATGCGGTATCTGGCCTCAATTGCACTGGCGCTCATTGTCTCCCTCGGGTTGTTCTGGGGGATGGACAAGCTAGTAAACAAAGAGCGCCACGAGTTAGTGTCGAATGATGACCTGCGTATGGTCGAGTTTATTCGCATTAAACCAGACGAAAAAATACAGGAGAAAAAACGCGAACTTCCAAAGCCACCACCGCCTAAGCGTCCGCCGCCGCCGCCAGAAATGAAAGTAACGGCAACGGTCAAACCGGTGATGGATCAAATCCCAATGGACATGCCAAAACTTGATCTTCCAGTTAACGTAACCGGTGGTTCAGTACTTGGACACTACACCCAAGGTGGTGGTGCTAAGTTGGCAGGTAGCGGAGGCCCAGTTCCTCTTGCAACTTTCCAGCCTCAAATGCCTCGTAAAGCAGCGAGATCGGGATTAGAAAAAGGTATCGTACTCGTAGAGTTTACGGTTAACGAACGTGGTGGCGTACAAGACGTCAAAGTCTTAAAAGAATCTCCACGTAAGTTGGGCTTGGGTAAAGCGGCGAAGAAAACTGTATCAAAGTGGACTTTCAAACCAAAAATGGTTGATGGCCAAGCGGTTAGCTCTCGTCTTTCTCAGGAAATCGAGTTCTCTACGAACTAAGGAGTCGCAATATGAAAGCATATACTAAGTTGTTGGCTTCTCTGGTGTTTATCTCAGGCGCGTATGGCGCGCCTGCTTTTGCCAATACTCCTGAGTTGTCTGACAGAACATTCCGAACCGTGAACAAAGTTCAGGAACTGATTGCAACTGAAAAATACTCGGATGCTATCTCTAAGCTGAACTCTGCCTTGGGAAGTACCAAGAAAAAGAAATACGACCGCGCTGTGTTACTGCAACAGATGGGCTTTCTGTATTCTTTAAAGGACGACTACCCAAAAGCAGCGAAATACTTTGCTGAAGCACTCAAGTTAGATGCTTTACCAGTACCCGTAGCTCAACAGGTTCGTTACAGCCTTGCACAGCTTTATCTAGCAGAAGGCAAATTTAAGCAATCCGTTAATACAATGAACGAGTGGTTCAAGATTGCTGAAACAACAGAGGAAAAACCTCAAGCACATGCTTACATCACATTAGCAAGTGCTTACATTCAACTAGAAGATTACCGCAACGCAATTCCGCCAACCAAAAAGGCAATTGCAATGACGAAGAATCCTAGTGAATCTTGGTATCAACTGTTGATGTCTGCTCACTATGAATTAAAGCAATTCAAAAGTGTCGCTAGCGTGCTAAAAATTTTAACGACTAAGTATCCGCAAAATAAGCGTTACTGGACCCAGTTGTCTGGTATCTACATGGAATTAAAGCAAGAGCGCAATGCCCTTTCAACTTTAGAGATGGCCTATAAAATGGGACTTCTTGATGGTGAAAAAGAATACTTACGCCTAGTTAATTTCCAAGCTTATCAAGGGGTGCCTTTTAGAGCAGCGAAAACACTTCAACACTTGATCGATGAAGGGCATGTAGAACGAAATGCTACAAATCTGGAAAAGTTAGGTTCGTTTTGGCAGCAAGCACAGGAGTTAGGTCACGCTATTGATGTTTACCAGCAGGCTTATAATCTTGCTCCTGCAGCAAAAACTCAAATAAAAATTGCTCGTTTAATGATTTTAGATAAGCAATATACAGAAGCGACGAAGTTTGCTCAAAACAGTGCTCCAGACGCAAAGCACGATCAAAAGGCGGAGCTGTCTTACATTCGTGGAATGGCATATTTTGAATTAAATCAGCCAACCAACGCTCTTAAGGCAATGAAGAGTGCTGCTCAATCTCCTGATATGAAGGCGGTCGCAAGGCCTTGGATAAATTTCCTAGAATCCCAAGGATAATTTGAAGATTAAGTGTGAGTCAGTCGCACGCCTGGGGAAGTGAAAGCTTCCCCTTTTTTCCGTCTTATCATTATTAACCCCTATTTTTAACCAGAGTCACTCACGCAAGCCAAATCGGGACTCTAAACCTAAAATCAGCACACTAAACGGTTGTAGAAATGGTTTTAATAACAGAGTGCGCGGATGGTAAGTCCTGTACCACGCTCCTTCTTCGCTGTTTAGGAACACTCTGGCGTAAGTAACTATTTCATCTGGGACGATCACAGACAGAAAGATCAACTGGTAACAAAATAGAGATCATGATACTCTTCGCCTCCATTTTTCTGGCGGGATTATCACCAATATCCACCCCTTTGGTGGTTGATTTCTCAATGCCAGTGCTATCGTTATAAGAATGTCGAACTTTCCTTCGGCACTCAATCAATCCAATCAAAAGTGGAACAGTACAATGGGCAAAGGTACTCTCTATATCGTATCTGCACCTAGCGGCGCAGGTAAATCTAGCTTGATCTCAGCGATGTTGGAACGCAACCCAACCTACGCAATGAAAGTGTCTGTGTCTCACACCACGCGCAACATGCGACCTGGTGAAGAAAATGGTGTCCACTACCATTTTGTAGCGAAAGATGAGTTTGAAGCCCTGATCGCTAAAGGTGACTTCCTAGAATACGCAGAAGTGTTTGGTAATTATTACGGCACATCTCGTGTATGGATTGAAGAAACACTAAATAAAGGTATCGACGTTTTTCTAGATATCGACTGGCAAGGCGCACGCCAAATCCGTGAACAAATGCCAGAAGCCAAAAGCATCTTCATCCTGCCACCATCAAACGGTGAGTTAGAGCGTCGCTTGAACACTCGTGGTCAAGATAGCGATGAAGTGATCGCAAAGCGTATGGCTGAAGCCAAGTCGGAAATCTCTCATTACAACGAGTACGACTACGTGATCGTAAACGACGATTTTGATACCGCTTTGATGGATTTTAAAGCTATCTTGCGTGCTGAAAGATTGAAGGAAGAAAAGCAAGCTGCTAAATATAAAGGTATGCTTGACGCGTTGTTAGCAGAGTAACTTCAAAAAAGTCACGCTGTAAAACATAAAGAATTTCCCGTTTTTTGCCCAGTGCGAAAAACACAATAAACTACCTGAGAAAGTCCACAAACGGTGGCTTGTCTAATTGCTAGTAAATAAAGTAGTTAGGTTGTATACTTTCTCGTCATTCTAAAATTTTAGTTAACTATTTGGAGTCCTCATGGCACGCGTAACTGTTCAAGACGCTGTTGAAAAAGTTGGCAACCGTTTCGACCTAGTACTGATTGCGGCTCGCCGCGCTCGTCAAATGCAAACTGGCGGTAAAGATGCACTAGTGCCAGAAGAGAACGATAAGCCAACGGTTATCGCTCTACGCGAAATCGAAGAAGGTTTAATTACTAAAGAAGTTCTAGACGCTCGTGAACGTCAAGAACAGCAAGAGCAAGAAGCGGCAGAGCTAGCGGCAGTAAGCAGCATCGCTCACAACCGTTAATTCTGACTTTAGAATTCAACAACCTCCCGGGCCTATAATTTGTATCTATTCGATAGCCTCAAAGACGTTGCCCAAGAATACCTAACAGAGC
The DNA here is from genome assembly GCF_033337665.1 of Vibrio sp. Vb2960. Lineage (NCBI taxonomy): Bacteria > Pseudomonadati > Pseudomonadota > Gammaproteobacteria > Vibrionales > Vibrionaceae > Vibrio > Vibrio sp. Vb2960. The sequence goes on from NZ_JAWORD010000007.1 coordinate 89,471, forward strand.
CTCAGATTGAGGCTCTGCGTCAATCTTATGTGGTAGCGAGAGATGCCCATGAAGGGCAAACCCGCTCTAGCGGTGAACCATACATCATCCACCCTGTCGCAGTGGCTCGTATCTTGGCCGAAATGCACCTTGATATCGAAACCCTCCAAGCTGCTTTGCTGCATGACGTCATTGAAGACTGTGATGTAACTAAAGAAGATCTCGAAGAGAAATTCGGCAATACTGTCGCAGAATTGGTTGATGGTGTATCTAAACTGGACAAACTCAAATTCCGCGATAGGAAAGAGGCTCAGGCTGAGAACTTTCGTAAGATGGTTCTGGCCATGGTGCAAGATATCCGCGTCATTCTGATCAAACTGGCTGACCGCACGCACAACATGCGTACGCTTGGCGCGCTTCGACCAGATAAAAAGCGTCGTATTGCTCGTGAAACGTTAGAAATTTACGCGCCCCTCGCTCATCGTCTTGGTATTCACAATATCAAAACCGAACTCGAAGAGTTGGGCTTTGAGGCGCTATATCCCAACCGCTACCGCGTACTGAAAGAAGTGGTTAAAGCCGCACGTGGTAATCGTAAAGAGATGATCCAACGCATTCACAGCGAAATAGAAGGCCGTCTGCAAGATTTTGGCTTGAATGCTCGCGTCGTTGGTCGTGAGAAAAACCTGTTCTCTATCTACAACAAGATGAAAACCAAAGAACAGCGCTTTCACACCATCATGGATATCTATGCGTTCCGAGTCGTTGTTGATACCGCTGATACTTGTTATCGCGTTTTAGGCCAAGTACACAGCTTGTATAAGCCACGTCCTGGTCGCATGAAAGATTATATCGCGGTACCAAAGGCGAACGGCTACCAATCGCTACACACTTCCATGGTTGGTCCACACGGCGTACCTGTTGAAGTTCAGATCCGTACTGAAGATATGGATCAAATGGCGGACAAAGGTGTCGCGGCACACTGGTCTTACAAAGACAAAGGCGACAAGTCTGGTACCACTGCGCAAGTGAAAGCTCAGCGTTGGATGCAAAGCCTGTTAGAGCTACAACAAAGCGCGGGTAACTCATTCGAATTCATTGAAAACGTAAAATCCGATCTTTTCCCAGATGAGATTTACGTCTTCACACCAAAAGGTCGTATCGTTGAATTGCCTTTAGGCGCAACGGCTGTCGACTTTGCCTATGCCGTACATACCGATGTAGGCAACTCTTGTGTTGGTGCTCGTGTTGACCGTAACCCTTACCCATTGAGTAAGGCATTGAAAAACGGTCAGACGGTGGAAATTATCAGTGCCCCTGGTGCGCGTCCGAATGCGGCATGGCTGAACTATGTCGTGACTTCTCGTGCCCGCACTAAGATTCGACAAGTACTGAAAACGATGCGTCGTGAAGAGTCGATTACTTTAGGTCGTCGCCTACTTAATCACGCACTTGGCCGTCACTCGATTGATTCAATTTATCCAGAAAATATCCAAGAAGTCTTGAATGATCTTCGCCTAGAAAGCATCGATGATTTATTGGCTGCTATTGGATTGGGTGAGTTGATGAGCATTGTGATCGCACGTCGTCTCCTTGGTGACACCGAAGAGCTCACGACAACAAGTTCAATCCCAACGGACTCGAAGAAGAAGCTTCCGATTCGTGGCGCAGAAGGCTTATTGCTGACGTTTGCAAATTGTTGTCATCCTATCCCAGATGATCACATTATTGCTCACGTATCGCCTGGTCGTGGTTTGGTTGTTCACCGAGAAACATGTCCGAACGTTCGTGGTTATCAGAAAGAGCCAGACCGTTATATGGCTGTCGCTTGGTCTGAAGACTACGATAAAGAGTTCATTGCTGAACTTAAAGTCGACATGCTTAACAACCAAGGTGCTCTTGCAGAACTGACCAACGTGATCTCGAAAACAGGATCAAACATTCATGGCCTTTCAACGGAAGAACGTGATGGTCGTTTATACACTGTGACTGTGCTGTTGACGACGAAAGATCGTGTCCACCTTGCTGGTATCATGCGTAAGATTAAGGCAATGCCTCAAGCAACCCGAGTCAGACGCAGAAAGAACTAACCTCTATCGCCACCTACTCTGTTAGGTGGCGATTTTTTATACCTCAATAAATATGAACCTAGAACGTTACAACCGTATTCACCAAGTCCTAAAAACTCGCCAAACTGATCTGACACTTTGTCTCGAAGAAGTACATAAGCCAAACAACGTCTCTGCTGTGATCCGCACCGCTGACGCGACAGGCTTACACAAAGTTCACGCAATTTGGCCAGACAAAATGCGTACGCTGAGCCATACCTCAGCAGGCGCGCGTAACTGGGTTGAAGTGGATACTCACGATTCGATTGAAACTGCGATTACCGAACTCAAAGCGCAAGGTATGCAGGTTTTGGTGACCAATCTTTCGGACACCGCCGTCGATTTTCGCGAAATCGACTACACCAAACCAACGGCAATCATTTTAGGCAGCGAAAAGGTTGGCGCTTCGGAGCAAGCCAAACAGCTTGCCGATCAAGACATTATTATCCCGATGGTGGGCATGGTGCAGTCACTAAACGTATCGGTTGCCAGTGCCGTAATTTTGTATGAAGCGCAACGTCAACGTGAAGCCGCAGGTATGTACGACCGAGAAGAAAGCGCTCTGCCTAAAGAGACAATCAACCGTATTCTCTTTGAACGTGGTCACCCTGTTCTGGCAAAAGTCGCGAAACGAAAAGGGCTTGTTTACCCACCACTCGATGAAGAAGGTCAAATCATCGCCGATGACGCGTGGTGGCAAGAGATGCAAAGCAAGTAAAAGACTTTCGTCATTCTAAACAGCGGCGAAGGAGCGTGGTTCAGGATCTAATTCTCAAATATACAGATGCTAATAGTGTTAACTTCAGCGACATACTTGTTGGAAATAGAATCCTGATGTCGCTAAAGCTCCCCGGAATGATAGGTTATCAGTCAAATCATGACACTAACTAAAGCATGACTATTTTTTCCTGTACAAAAACACAGCTCCATGGTTAACATACTGCTATGTTAACCATTTTCTTGAGCCCTCTATGTCCGCCCAAATGTTATCTGCCGTCCCATTAACCTCCCTTTCTGGAGTTGGCGCGAAAGTCGCAGAAAAACTCGCCAAAGTTGGCTTACATAGCGTTCAAGATTTGCTGTTTCACCTTCCGTTACGCTACGAAGATCGTACTCGTATTTACCCTATTGCCAAACTGCATGCTGGCCTTTGGGCGGCCGTGCAAGGTAAGGTCATGGCAGTCGACACTATCTTCGGTAAGCGCAAAATGCTAACGGTAAAAATCAGCGACGGTAATGGCACTATCACGCTGCGCTTTTTCAACTTTACCGCAGCCATGAAGAACAATTTCACGCAAGGTAAGTTAGTGCATGCTTACGGTGAAATTAAGCGCGGTGGCATGGGTTTGGAGATTGTTCATCCTGACTACAAGTTTTACGTCAGCGAGCAAAAGCCCGATGTAGAACAGAGCTTAACCCCTGTTTATCCCACCACCGATGGATTGCGTCAAATCACATTACGCAACCTTACCGAACAAGCTTTAGCCCTGCTTGATAAAACCGCAGTGCAGGAATTACTTCCAGCGGGGTTGTATGACCATCAAATCACGATGTCGCAAGCGCTGCACACCATTCATCGCCCACCACCAACCATTAATTTAGATGAGTTTGACGAAGGCAAACATCCTGCCCAAATCCGCTTGATCATGGAAGAATTGCTCGCACAAAACTTATCGATGCTGGCGGTGCGTAGCAAAGGTCAGAAGGATTCAGCGCTACCTCTCGGTCCTTGTAATAAACTAAAAACGCAGCTTTTAGCCCAACTGCCTTTCTCTCCTACAAACGCTCAAACCCGAGTCGTACAAGAGATTGAAGCCGATCTAGAAAAACCGCACCCAATGATGCGATTAGTGCAAGGCGATGTTGGTTCGGGGAAAACGTTGGTTGCCGCTTTGGCCGCTGTTAGAGCCATTGAGCATGGCCATCAGGTGGCACTCATGGCGCCAACCGAACTATTGGCCGAGCAACACGCTATCAACTTCGCAAACTGGTTTGAAACCATGGGCATTCAAGTCGGTTGGTTAGCGGGCAAACTCAAAGGTAAGGCAAAGGAAGCCGAGTTGGCTCGTATTGCCAGTGGTGAAGCAAAAATGGTAGTGGGTACTCACGCGCTATTCCAAGAGCACGTTGAATTTCATCACCTTGCCTTGGTCATCATTGATGAACAGCACCGCTTCGGTGTCCATCAGCGATTAGAATTGCGTGAAAAAGGCGCAAAACAAGGCGCCTATCCACATCAGTTGATCATGACGGCGACGCCTATTCCTCGAACCTTAGCGATGACCGCTTACGCCGATCTGGAAACTTCCGTGATTGACGAGCTACCACCGGGTCGAACGCCGATTCAAACCGTTGCCATTCCTGATACAAAACGTGACGACATCGTCGAGCGTGTCCGAAATGCCTGCTTAAACGAAGGCAAGCAGGCATATTGGGTGTGTACCCTGATTGATGAGTCGGAAGTATTAGAAGCGCAAGCCGCGGCAGATACCGCAGAAGAGCTTCAACGTAAGCTACCGGACGTAAAAATTGGTCTAGTACACGGACGAATGAAGCCGGCAGAGAAACAAGCGGTGATGCAAGATTTCAAAGACAATAAACTGCATTTGCTGGTCGCAACGACAGTGATTGAAGTTGGTGTGGATGTGCCAAACTCTAGCTTGATGATCATAGAAAACCCTGAACGTCTTGGTTTGGCACAATTACACCAGTTAAGAGGTCGCGTGGGCCGAGGTTCCGTTGCTAGCCATTGTGTGCTGCTGTACCACTCTCCGCTGTCAAAAACCGCGCAAAAACGTCTCGGAGTACTACGTGAAAGTAACGATGGCTTCGTCATTGCGCAGAAAGACCTAGAAATTCGTGGCCCTGGAGAACTATTGGGTACAAAGCAGACAGGTCTTGCTGATTTCAAAATCGCAGACTTAGTTCGAGATCAACGCCTGATTCCCGAAGTTCAGCGTATTGCGCGTCATATTCATGACAATTACCCGACTAACGCAACAGCGATTATCGATCGCTGGTTGGGTGAGCGGGATATTTACTCCAAAGCGTAATGACTGAAAGCGAGCCAAATGGCTCGTTTTTTTAATACGCCAAAAACAAAGCAAACGTTTGCTTTTTGAGTAAATCTCTCTATAATCGCGCACAAATTTTTAAGTGTGTTAGATCACACTCCACCAACCTGAGTTGACTCTGATTAACAGCAATCACAGGTAACGACGTCAACTCCACCCTGCTCTCCCATTCAGCGAGAACTAGGGAAATATTGCGACTAGCGAGACAAACAATGACAACTTCAAACCGATCTTCGGAACTGGTCTATCAACTCAACGATCGACCACCTTTGCCTCAAACCATTTTTGCCGCACTTCAGCACTTATTGGCGATGTTCGTTGCGGTTATCACTCCGTCACTGATCATCTGTCAGTCTTTGGGTGTACCTGCAGACCAAACGAATACCATCATCAGCATGTCTTTATTTGCGTCAGGCGTGTCTTCGTTTATTCAAATTCGCACCATTGGCCCAATTGGCTCTGGTTTGCTCTCTGTTCAAGGTACCAGCTTTAACTTTTTAGGTCCTATTATTGGAGCAGGCCTATCGCTGAAAGCCGGTGGAGCAGACATCAGTACCATGATGGCTGCCATTTTTGGTACGATTTTAGTCGCATCATTTGCAGAAATTTTCCTATCTCGCGTGTTGGAGCATGCCCGCCGAATCATCACTCCTCTTGTTTCAGGCATCGTCGTCACTCTTATCGGTCTCACACTGATTCAAGTCGGCTTAGTATCAATGGGCGGTGGCTACGCAGCATTAAATGAAGGAACCTTCGGCAGCTTAGACAAACTTGCTCTGGCTGGGACGGTACTTGGATTAATTGTGATTTTAAACCGCTCGAAAAACCCATACATCCGTGTGGCTTCAATCGTGATTGCGATGCTAGTGGGTTACATCATGGCGTATTTTATGGGGATGGTAGATACTTCTCAGCTAGGCGCAACCGAGATCGTAGCACTGCCCGTACCAATGCAATATGGCTTATCGTTTGACTGGTCTCTGTTCATTCCGCTGGTACTGATTTTCTTTATTACCGCACTAGAGGCCATCGGTGATATTACCGCAACATCTGAAGTGTCTGGTGAGCCAGTAAAAGGCCCAGTGTACATGAAACGCATTAAGGGCGGTGTGTTAGCAGACGGCTTAAACTCTGCAATCGCAGCCGTTTTCAACAGCTTCCCGAACTCAACGTTTAGCCAGAATAACGGCATCATCATGCTAACAGGAGTCGCGAGCCGCTACGTGGGTTACTTTATTTCAGGCATGTTAGTGATTCTTGGCTTGTTTCCTGGCGTCGCTAGCTTTGTTCAGTTGATTCCTGAGCCAGTACTTGGCGGCGCAACGATTGTCATGTTTGGTACGATTGCTGCCGCTGGTGTGCGTATTATCTCTCGTGTTGAGCTCGATCGCCGCGCAATTCTGATCATGGCCTTATCCTTCTCAATGGGACTTGGTATCGCACAAAAACCAGAGATCCTGCAATTTATGCCAGAATTTATTAAGAGTATTTTCTCAACTGGTGTTGCAGCAGGTGGCATCACAGCGATCATTTTAAATCTACTTCTGCCAGAGAAACTGGAAGACGAAGATGAACTTCATCAGGAAGTGAAAGAGTCTTAAGATTATTGAGAATAAGAAAAGCCCAACCTATTTAGGTTGGGCTTTTTGTTTAAAGGGTGCAGGCCATCGACTTACTTGGTAGGAAAGCTGATTTGAGCGATTAAACCGCCTTCACTGCGATTACGCATCACCACAGAACCTGAATGTTGGCTGATTATACGCTTCACAATCGCCAACCCTAGCCCAGTGCCTTCACTACCGCGAGCGGTGTCACCACGCGTAAAGGGTTCAAATAACCTCGCGATTTGAGAATGCTCGATACCCGGTCCGTTGTCCTCTACTGAAATCCACACTAGCTGCTTATCTGCTGTCACACCAGTGCTGATTTTGACCCAGCCATTGCCATAACGTAGCGCATTCACAACTAAGTTACTGATCGCCCGCTTAATCGCAATCGCGCTTCCTTTGGCTGGCGGCAAGTTAAGATTAAGATCTGTTTCAATTTCAACCTCATAACCACCTTCAGAACTGGCGACGTCACTGGCAATCGTACTGATATCAACCGCTTCAAACGATTCTTGGTTCACCGGTTTGAGATAATCCATAAACTGACTGATGATCTCATTACATTCTTCCGTATCGCTAATGATCCCCTCCGCAAGATAGCTGTCCTCAGGAGACATCATTTCTGTCGCTAGGCGAATACGCGTCAGAGGCGTTCGTAAGTCATGGCTAATCCCCGCCATTAATAAGGCTCGGTCTTCTTCTAGCTCTTGAATACCTTTCGACATTTGATTAAAGGCTCGAGTTACAGAGCGAATCTCCGATGCGCCTTTCTCTGCTAAGGGGGGCGGGATCTCACCTCGACCGACGTCTTTCGCGGCTCTCTCTAAAGCCAAAAGTGGACGGTTTTGCAAACGAATAAACAACCAACCACCAGCAATGATCAGCAGCGCCATAATCAAACTGTTACGAAACAGCGGGGCAAAATCTTCTTCTTGCAGCTCAGATAACGGAATACGAATGATGGAGTTCGGCAACTTTTCGATGTGCATCCACAAAATGTAACTTTCATCGCCAAGCAATAAGCGTACTTCTGTAGGCGAACCCAGCTCTTGGCTCATTTCTTCAGACATCAAATCAATCGACATTGCGTGATGAAATTCAATCGCCTTATCGCTGTCAAGGCTGTGAACCGTCACCCCTAATCTTTCTAATAATTGACGCCTTAACGGTGCATCAGACTTTAAAGGTCCTTCATTATCAAGCACCAAATTGAGCTCATGGGCGAGAATTTTATTGAACTGCTGCAAACTCGGCATCAACGCGTAGTTAAAAACGGCGTAGTAAGAGAAAACTTGGCTCGCGAGAAGCAAAGAGATGAACAGCAGAATAGATTGTGTCAGTGAACTTCGGATGCGCATGGAACGTTCCTAGTGGTCCTAATCGCGAAATTTCAGCCTTCAAAGGGAAGGTAATGAAGGCTGAAGTTGCTATAGCCAAGTGCTGGCTATGGAGTGAAGAGGTTACACCTCTTTGCCGTCTGGGACGAAAACATAACCTAGGCCCCATACGGTTTGAATGTAGCGCGGCTTGCTCGGATCGTCTTCTAACATGCGACGTAAACGTGAGATTTGTACGTCAATAGAACGTTCCATTGCAGAATATTCACGGCCACGCGCCATGTTCATCAATTTGTCTCGTGACATTGGCTCACGTGCATTCATCACGAGCGCCTTTAGAACAGCAAACTCTCCAGAGGTGAGTGGCATTGCCTCATCACCGCGGAACATCTCGCGAGTGCCTAGATTGAGCCGGAATTCCCCGAACTCCACCACTTTTTCTTCCGTGCTTGGTGCACCCGGCAACTCTACGGTTTGGCGTCGTAATACGGCCTTGATGCGAGCCAATAATTCGCGTGGGTTAAACGGTTTTGGCAAATAATCATCCGCCCCTACCTCAAGACCTACGATGCGGTCCACTTCATCACCTTTCGCGGTGAGCATTAAGATTGGCAACATATTGTTCGCGTGGCGTAGACGACGACAAATTGACAAACCGTCTTCACCTGGCAACATTAGGTCCAGCACCATTAAGTGAAAGTTTTCGCGCGTTAGTAGGCGATCCATCTGTTCGCCATTGGCGACACTTCGTACCTGAAAACCTTGCTCAGAAAGGTAACGCTCCAATAGAGCACGTAAACGAGCATCGTCATCAACCACTAAAATTTTATGATTTTCTTGCATTGAAACATCCTTTCAGAAGCGTCTATTGTCGAAAATGTATCACTGTTTTTCCTAACGTGCTCAAGCAAATTGTTACTCTTTTTATCTTAAGCGCTTTATTCTCTCTCTAGCAGGTATTTTCAGCACCTACTATTGACCATAATTCCATTCCAGTTCACGTTTGGCCTCAAGCAGCTCTTGCTGTGCCTCAGCCAGCTTGTGACGTTTTTTCTCAATTTTGTCTGCTTTCCCTGAATGCTGAGCTTCGACTAATTCTTCCTCTCGCTCCTCAACTTCTTTAGTCTTTTCTTCCACTTCTGCTTGCAGCTCTTGGCGCAGCTCACCTTCCGAGCATTCATTCTGGATAGCGGAAAGTGCTTGCTCCAAGCCTTTAATGCGATGCTCATTACCTTGCGCTTTTGCATACTCAAGCTGCTGCTCTACCGCTAACTCTTTAGCGTCACAGCCTTTCACTTCATCTTGAGCAAAAACTGAAAGTGAGAAACCTATTGTTAGTGCAGCACTACACATGACTGCTTTGTTCATTTTACTTCTCCGAGAAAGGCACCATGCCTTTATACCAAATATTCTGACGTTGAGACCCAAGTCACTTCTAGTGAACTTCATGAGACTTGAATCGGTGATAAAGCCTCAGTCTTCCGAGGCCGGTTGAGTGTATTCAATTGAGTTGATGAACCACTCTTTTTCACCTTCTGGGGTGCGTACCGTGAACTCTTCATCCACTTGTTTTTTCAACATCGCTCGCGCCATAGGTGAATCGATAGAGATGTAGTCTTTCGCATCGCCATAAATCTCTTCAGGCCCGACAATACGAAACTTTTTCACTTCTCCTGCCTCATTTTCTATTTCCACCCATGCACCAAAAAAGACTTTGCCTTCTTGTTGCGGAGAATAGTCAACGATCGTGACTTCTGGCAGGAATTTACGAAGGAAGCGGACACGACGGTCGATCTGACGGAGTAAACGTTTATTGAAGGTGTAATCCGCATTTTCTGAGCGATCGCCCAGGCTCGCAGCCCAAGTGACGATCTTGGTGATTTCCGGACGCTTTTCATTCCAAAGGTAATCATGCTCTTGTTTGAGTTTGTTGTAACCTTCTCGTGTAATCAGCTTAGTTTTCAAATTAACTCCTATCTCAACTAAAAAATGCTGCTCTTTGGCAGCATTAAGGAGATGATATACCCAAAGATCCAATGTTGTTCAGGCTTTGGGTATCAAGGTGATAAGGCGGCCAGAGTGTTACTTTTCGTAATCCGGTTTTTGCGTCACGATGTAATTCGTATCACTCGAAACAACCGCGCCATGTTTTAGGAAGTTTTTACCTAAAATCATGCTGTAATGGAAGCGACCTCGGTCCTGTAAGTTGACTCGGATCTTCTTCTCTAATTCGCCAAGCTTAACATGCATTTCAACCACAGGGCGTACGTTCGCTTTCTCACCTTTCTTCGCTTTAATACGCATGACATCAACAACAGGCTTAGTAAACGCCTGTTTCATGCCAAGATCGTTCTCATAGGTAAAGCTCACCATGTCTTTGCCGTCTTTCTTAAACTGCTTGATGTTCTTAGCATTGATTGAGCTTACATCTGCACCCGTGTCTAACTTCACAGGGAAAGACATCCCCTCAACTTCCGCCACTTCGATGTGGCCAGCTTTGAAAAGTGGCCTTGCATCTAGTAGATGGTCTGCGCGAGTGTTCAGCAACACACCACCCTTGGCTATGTCATGACCAAAGACGAAAAAGGGTTGAGTGTCACCCTCATCAAGCACATCGAGCGCAAACTTCATTGATGTGTCTTTCCTACCGAGAAGAAAGTCTCCTTCAACAACAGGGCGCACCGCGCTGCCAACCTTGAGCTTTTTCAACACTGGTTTGGTGATTTTTTCTTCTTTCCCCTCATCGTTCATTAAATAAAACGTGACGGACTCATCCTTACCTTTTTCTGTTACTTCAAACCCATTTACACGCAGTAATGGCGTTTTCACAGTAAAAGTGGGGTAAGCAGGGACGGTATAACCATCAATGGTGACCTGTTCTTCTGGTGAAACGACAAGAGGTTTTGATTTGAGCGAGCTTTTGAACGTTTTTTCTACGCCACCCAGTAGATTTTCTCTGTCCGTATCAATAACAAAGTGCTGACTCGCGACGTCCCGACCTAAGCGAATTTGCGAACTGAACTTACTGCGATCACGCAGATACACCAACCAACGTTGAGTTTCATTTTCGCCGACTTTGACGGGTAAATAGACTAAAGGGCGCTCGCTTTTGGTCGTTTTCAGCATTCGTACCAAGGGTAATGTCATTGGATGACGCTTGCCATTCTCGCCCTCTAACATAAAAGAGACTTCGTTATGCTTTTTGTCTACCTTGATGTCCAGTGCATGGACGTTGGTATAACGGCTAGAAGTTGAGATGCTGATCTTATATGGCACACCTTCGACTTCAACCGTCTCTTTTTTGCCAATCATTTTTGCGCGTGGCTGTTCTTGAAGGTAATCGTAACCAGCGAAGACCCATGCGTTATCATCGAGATAGGTTTTACCAATCAAGATAGGAGAAGAGAATTGCGTACGCTTGGTCAGGTTCACTTCCGTATCAACGGTGTGACCAGCGATTGTCATCGGCATTTTTATTGTCGGGCGTAGGATGGGCTTTTTGCTTGTTCGGCTGCGAATCGCGCTCACTCTTTCCAGATCATCGGTAATCTGTATTTCCTTCCCTGTATAAGGGTGAGGAACCGTAAAGCTAACCTTTACTTGATATGGCTTAAAGCTGTCGGCGTCCCACTTTGCCTTCGTACCACCTAAGTCATCGACAATCGCCCAAAGTAACTCGTTATCTTTCAAATCTTGGTAATCTGGGTGTGAGCTACTGACATGGATATTCTCCGCATGCATCGATGTCGTATCTGCACCAGTATCAATCTTGCCAATAAATGGCACCGCTTTTAGTTCCGGAATGTCACTGTAGTAGACGCTCTCCACACGCCCTAGTACCAATTTGTTATCGAGCTGATAAACGGGAGCTTGTGTGGTTCCTGAGATAGATTGCGCCCAATTAAGCGGGGCGACAAGTAAGGCACTCGTAAGCGCTAACGCCAAAGACATTTTTTTCATCATGATTATCCGTATAAGCCGAGGTACATTTAGTGATATCAACAACCGTGGAATTAGGTTAGTCGATAACTGCGGATATAAGTTCTCAATTTAATTACAGTTTTGACATAAATCTGACTGATGTCCACCAGCGCCCGGTAAATTTTTGCCTCGTTAATTTAAAACATTGCAAATTCTTCGAATGACCCCAATGTTCTATACAACCCAAACCGAATTAAAAGAGAAAACACGGATGAGCCAAGCTATCTGTCGCATGATTGCTCAAGAACTGAATGTTCGCCCAGAGCAAGTCAACGCCGCTGTCACCCTAATTGATGATGGCAACACTGTCCCTTTTATTGCACGTTACCGCAAAGAGGTGACGGGGGGCCTTGATGATACCCAGCTGCGTACTTTGGACAGCCGTCTGTCTTACCTTCGTGAAATGGATGATCGCCGTCAAACCATCCTCAAATCAATCCAAGAGCAAGGCAAACTGACGCCAGAGCTAGAACAAGAGATCGCGCAGGCAGACAGCAAAACTCGTCTTGAAGACTTATACCTACCTTACAAACCCAAGCGTCGTACGAAAGGTCAGATCGCGATTGAGGCTGGTCTTGAGCCACTCGCAGATCAACTTTGGAATCATCCACAAACCGAGCCAGAAAGCGAAGCAAGCAAATACCTTGATGCAGACAAAGGCATCGCAGACACCAAAGCTGCATTGGATGGCGCTCGCGCGATCATCATGGAGCGCATCGCAGAAGACGCAAACTTACTGGAAAAAATTCGCAACCACTTAAATCGCAATGCGGAACTGGTTTCACGAGTCGTTGAAGGCAAAGAGCAAGAAGGCGAGAAGTTTAAAGATTACTTCAACCACAACGAGCCCCTAAGCAAAGTGCCATCGCACCGCGCACTGGCGATGCTACGCGGCCGTAACGAAGGCTTCCTGACATTGGCGATGAACGCTGATCCAGAACAGGAAGAAGGCGCTCGTCAGTCTTACTGCGAAACGATTATCGCCGACCATTATGGCGTAACGCTAAGCAGCGCACCGGCGGATACCTGGCGTAAGCAAGTGATCAGCTGGGCATGGCGCATCAAAGTATCGATGCACATGGAAACCGAGCTAATGGGCGCAATGAAAGAGCGCGCTGAAATCGAAGCGATTGAAGTATTCGCCACTAACCTAAAAGACTTGTTGATGGCAGCACCGGCTGGCCCTCGTGCAACACTTGGCCTCGATCCGGGTCTGCGTACAGGTTCAAAAATCGCGGTTGTCGACTCAACAGGTAAAGTGCTTGCAACCGAAACCATCTACCCTCACCCACCACAAAAACAATACGACAAGTCAGCACAAATCGTTGATCAGTTGGTGCGTAAGTACAATGTGGATTTGATTGCGATTGGTAACGGTACGGCTTCACGTGAAACCGACAGCTTTGTCGCAGACGTCATCAAACGTGGCAACCTGAAAGTTCAGAAGATCATCGTAAGTGAAGCGGGGGCTTCGGTTTACTCCGCGTCTGAGCTTGCAGCAAAAGAGTTCCCGAATATGGACGTATCACTGCGTGGTGCAGTGTCGATTGCACGTCGTTTGCAAGATCCATTGGCTGAACTCGTGAAAATTGATCCGAAATCTATTGGTGTGGGTCAATACCAGCACGATGTAAGCCAATCTATGTTGGCAAAACGCCTAGATGCGATTGTGGAAGACTGTGTAAACGCGGTTGGTGTTGATGTGAACACTGCTTCTGCGGCGCTACTGACGCGCGTAGCAGGCTTATCAAGCACCATCGCGCAGAACATTGTCGACTTCCGCGATGAGAACGGCCGCTTCGAAGCACGTACAACCTTGAAGAAAGTACCTCGTTTAGGTCCTAAGGCGTTCGAGCAGTGTGCGGGCTTCCTGCGTATTATGGATGGTAAGAACCCACTTGATGCGTCTGCGGTTCACCCAGAAGCGTACCCAGTGGTCAAAGCGATTTCTGAGAAGAACAACAAAGACATCAAAGCACTGATTGGTGATTCAAGCTTCCTTAAAGGTCTGCATGCGGTCGATTACACCGACGATAACTTCGGCGTTCCAACCATTACAGACATCATCAAAGAGTTAGACAAGCCGGGTCGTGACCCACGTCCAGAATTCAAAACGGCGACCTTTGCAGAAGGTGTAAACTCGGTATCTGACTTGGAACCGGGCATGATTCTAGAAGGCGTGGTGTCTAACGTAGCCAACTTCGGTGCCTTCGTTGATATCGGCGTTCACCAAGATGGTCTTGTGCATATTTCTGCACTGACAGATCGTTATGTGTCTGACCCACGTGAAGTGGTGAAAGCGGGCGACATCGTCAAAGTGAAAGTGATGGAAGTTGACGTGCAGCGTAAGCGTATTGGTCTATCGATGCGTATGAACGACGAACCGGGTCAAGACAACCGCAGCCAACGCTCATCAGCAGCGCCGCGTCGTAATGACCAACAGCAGCGTCGTCAGCCTCGCCGTGATGACTCATCATCGAACAGCGCGATGGGCGGTGCGTTTGCGGCGGCGTTTGCTAAAGCGAAAAAGTAACCTTACCTAGGCTTCACCGCTAACGAGCTTTCATAACTAAAAAGAAAACGCTCCAATCAGTCAACCTGCTTGGAGCGTTTTTGTTTGAGTAGGATATTGAGTCGTCATAATACTGCTATCACTTCTGACGGGGTATGGGGAGCGACTGCATGACCATAATGAAACTTGATCACCTTCCTGCGCTTTTCCATTAATCCTTCATTGATCGCAGCATCCAAAATGCGCTTTGGTAAGCGAAAGCGGATCGCGTAGCCTTTCCCCTGGTCTTCACTATACGATTTGAGCGCAAGCAAACTAAAAAGCCGTTCTAGTGTATCTTCCGGCTCTTCTTGATAACGCGTGTCGACTTCCGTTGCCATATCATAATCAGGATGCTCTGAAGGATCCCAAGAAGACTGACGTCGGCGCTTGTCATCACCTTTTACTTTTCGCTCTGCATTGGTTTTGGCCAATGCGACCGTTGGCGTTACAGGCTCTCGGACTTTATTGTCGCGAGCTGCTTGTTCCGTCTGCACATTCACGGATGGGGCGATCAGTGGCACACTTACGTTGGTCGGTGACACAATCATTGCGAACCCTCCTCAGAGTCGCCCAACTCGTCAATATGGCTTAGCTTTATTGGCTAATAAAACCTCACCAGCCTTTATATCGACCACTTTTTAAACAACTTGAGGTATTTCCGCTCGTACTTGCTCAATCGTGAGCAAACTCTCGGATTTGAACACAAAATTCGTCATGTTCGGTGATAAAAGGCGCATGAGAGGACTGATTAAAAACAAACTGCTGGGTATGAGGCAACTGTTCACTTAAATCGTTAGCTACTTTAATTGGCACCAACCCATCTAAACGGCCATAAAGACGCAACATTGGAACAGAAAGAGACGTCAACGCATCGCGCAGATCCACATCAGCAAGGATGTTTAGCCCAACCAACAGCGATTCAGGGTTTGGCTGAGGGCGCGATAGTACCGCTTGCTTGAGCTGTTTAACGTCTTTACGCGCTGATGGGCTGCCCATCGCTTGCAACGCCATAAAGCGCTCAATGGTCAGTGAGAAATCTTCTAGCAACTGAGAGGTGAACGCACTCAGTACATTCGGTTGAATGCCACGCCACGGTTTTTCTGCGGCAAATTTTGGTGAGCTGGCAACCGTAATCAACTTAGCCACGCGCTCGGGCATATTTAATGCCACATGCGTCGCCACTAAACCTCCGAGGGACCAACCAAGCCAAATCGCTTTCTCTGGCGCACCTTGCACCACCAAGTTAGCAATATGGTCTAAATCTTCAGCATGAGATTCGGCGCTATGTCCGTACCCCGGAAGGTCAACCACATGAACTCGGAAATAAGGTTGAAGAGACTCGACTGTCTGCTGCCATACCGCACCATTCATGCCCCAACCATGAAGTAACACCAAATCTGGTCCCTGACCAAATGACTGCCAGTGTAATTTCGTGCTCATGCTCTCAATCTCTCCCACTTATTTTATTCCCTACGGCTTCAGCCAAGCGTTAGGCTGAGTAAAATATCACCATGAATAAACGCTATGTTATCTCATCACTGGCAAAACATCATGCATCGCGTATTGAGCAGTCAATGCGGCCTGTGTCGGTTCCCTATTCAAACACCAAGCCACACAAATACTCTGCGCTGGTGCGAGCACTGTTTAAAATACCTAACTCCGGTAAAACGATGTCAACGCTGCGGTTTATCATTACAGAAAGAAGAAATGAGTACGGATAGTATTTGTGGTGAATGTCTTTCAGAGCCACCGCCATGGCAAAGGCTATACACGTTAGGCGATTACGACTTTCCCCTTTCACGGGAAGTACAACGCTTTAAAGATCACGGAGAGTCTTGGCATGTAAAAGCATTAACCGAGCAACTGGCACAGCGCATCACCACGCCAGCTCCAATCATTACCAGTGTGCCATTGCACTGGCAGCGTTACCTGCGCCGGGGTTTTAATCAAAGTGATGTTTTAGCCCGACACCTCGCCAAGCAATTGCAGACTAATTTTGATGCGAAGGTCTTTCGTCGAGTAAAGCTCGCCCAATCACAGCGTGGTAATACCAAAACAAGCCGTGAACAAAACTTAAAAGGCGCGTTTATTCTCAATAAGCAACCTCACTCTTCCCATGTTGCCATCGTCGATGATGTAGTCACCACAGGCAGTACCGTACGACAATTATGTCATTTACTACTTGAAGTTGGCGTAGAAAGCATCGATATTTACTGCATCTGCAGAACACCTGCTCCTCGTTCTCTCTAGATCGCTTCGCCATGCCTTAGCATCAAAAAGACTAGACCCATACGTCAACAAGAGTAGAATAGCAGCAGTAACCTACAAATTTACTCGGGTATTCGTCGTGTCAAATATTACTATTACAGAAACTGCGCAAACGCATTTCGCTAACCTTTTAGGTCAACAACCTGAAGGCACTAACATTCGTATTTTCGTTGTGAACCCAGGTACACAAAACGCTGAGTGTGGCGTGTCTTACTGCCCACCAGAAGCAGTAGAATCGACCGACACTGAACTCTCTTACAGCGGTTTTTCAGCTTACGTGGATGAGCTGAGCCTGCCATTCCTTGAAGACGCTGAAATCGATTTTGTTACCGATAAAATGGGCTCTCAGCTAACGCTAAAAGCACCTAACGCTAAAATGCGTAAAGTTGCGGACGACGCACCACTGGTTGAGCGCGTTGAGTACGTTATCCAAACTCAAGTGAACCCACAGCTTGCTGGCCACGGTGGTCACGTAAACTTGGTTGAGATCACTGAAGACGGTGTTGCGATTGTTGCATTTGGTGGCGGTTGTAATGGCTGTTCTATGGTTGACGTAACACTAAAAGAAGGCATCGAGAAAGAACTGCTAAACCAGTTCATTGGTGAACTAACCGCAGTTCGTGATGCTACAGAACATGACCGTGGTGATCACTCTTACTACTAAGAGTAAACACTGTCAGAAAGTGGGAGGCTTCGGTCTCCCATTTTTGTATCGATACTGAGGTGATGCTGAGATGCTTAGCTCGACTCGTAAAATCCGCTAGAAACTCAGGCGGAGTTCTCATATATTAAGAATCTTACGCATCTCGTAAACGCCAACGACACCAAGGAGCCAGCGTCATGCCGAAACGAACCCCACCAGAGATACTCTCATGCCAGACGGTTGCAAAATCCAAACTGTTTGCTGTGGAAGCGCTCGACCTTCGTTTTTCCAATGGTGAGCACCGTACTTATGAGCGTATGAAGCCAAGTGGACGAGATGCTGTAATGGTAGTCCCTGTAACAGAACAAGGCGATTTATTACTGGTGCGTGAATACGCCGCTGGAACTGAACGTTACGAGCTAGGTTTCCCAAAAGGGCTGATTGACCCAGGAGAAACACCACACCAAGCTGCGGATCGTGAGTTAAAAGAAGAAATCGGCTTTGGCTGTAATCAGTTAACCCCGTTGAAACAAGTTATCCTCGCGCCATCTTACTTTTCGAGCAAAATGACTCTATTTTTAGGACAGGCGCTTTATCCAGAGAAGCAAGAAGGCGATGAGCCTGAACCACTGGAAATTGTGCGTTGGCCACTTGCGCAAGCCGAAGAGTTATTAACTCACATGGATTTCTGTGAAGCACGAAGCATCACAGCGCTAATGTTGGCACTGAAACACTTACCAAACACCACTCACAAGCATAACCAATAACGGTCATTAGAACCGAATAACACTGTGAGTAAGGACTATCACTTATGCCAATGACAAAAGATCTATCTCACCTACTTCCTCAAGTCATCGAGATTGCCCGCAGTGCTGGGCAAATGATCCTCGAAATATATGAAAAGAAGCAATACGAGGCCTACACCAAAAGTGACGAAACTCCCGTAACAAGTGCGGATATTGCAGCTCACAAGTTCATCACTGAACGCTTGAGTGATCTGACGCCTGACATTCCCGTGTTGTCAGAAGAAGACGCAGACATAAGCTTAGAGCAACGCGCTCAGTGGGAACGTTATTGGTTAGTCGACCCTCTTGATGGTACTCAAGAATTCATCGCTCGCAGTGGTGACTTTGCCACTATTATTGCGTTGGTCGACAACAATCGACCAACCATGGGCGTCGTTTACGGTCCTGTATCTGGCGTGACTTACTACGCTTATAATGGCAAAGGCGCCTGGAAAATTCCCGACATGTCGGACAGCGTCAAAATCCATACACACAAACACGAACAGCCAGAGCAAAGCATCGCAATTGCTATTAGTCGTCGCCAAGACATCAATCGTATTACTAACCGTATGAGCAGCGCCTGGAATTACGACTTAATACCGCTCGGTTCTGCGGCATTGAAAGCATGCCTCGTCGCGGAAGGGGCGGTAGATTGCTATCTCCGACTAGGTCCAACAGGTGAGTGGGACACCGCTGCGACACAATGCATTGTTGAAGAAGCTGGCGGACGTATTCTCAGCACGCAATTAGAACCGCTGTCATATAACGAGCGGGAAACACTAGAAAACCCGAACTTTATTGTTCTTGGTGATGCGGATTTACCTTGGAATGAGATTTTACAACGCAAAGATTAAGCGCCCTATCGGTAAAATTTAGAGCACAAAATTCTAGCAATAGAAAGGCCACGAATATCTTCGTGGCCTTTTCTTTTTGACCTTCTGTACAGCACTTGGAGTATTTGGCCTACTATGTTCCAATTACTTGTAAAGCTGAACGAAAGAAAACAAATCAATTAAAAATCATGGCTTTAAACTTTCACTCATTCCCAATCAAGATCGAATGTACAGCGAATAGAGGTTTTAGCTTATGATGATCCAAAAGCAAAAAGAGCTGCACAATAGCAGCTCTTTTAAGATATTGGATTTTGTCACGATAGGTTAGAAGCGCCCTTGGTAATTAAACTCATATTGACCTTGAGCATTCGGCTTACCCAGCCATTTCAGTTGCTCCCCCATGCTGGATGGGAACTCTGCACCAGGTTTGAACCACGCTTTGGTTGAGTACCGTTGATTAGGCATCAGTTCAGCGGAAAACGCCGCAGAGACTTGTTTGCTGCTCTGCTCACCAGTTGCCGTCAATACACTATCCTGACAGTTTATATCGGCAATCACAGGACCGAGATCTAAGCTGCCAACGGGGCTTTGAATACCACTGGCATTCCATACTAAAGTGCCTTCACCGTTCTTACACCAAGGCGCAGCATAAGTCGCATGACGAATATTCAGCTCAAGCTGCCCATCAACACCAACAGGCACAGGGAGGCGCGCTTGCTCAACAACTTTTACCGCCGGAATCGAGGCAACTAAGTTTTTGGCATAAGGGCCATCACTTAAGCTATAGCCGACAAAACCGCGCCCACGAACGTCCATTTCACTACCACGACCAAAGCGCACAGCAAACTCAGCTTTACCTGTCAGTAGACTCGACCATTGGAAATCCCAATTAACTTCTCCAAGGTTCTGGCGCTGCCAACGAATACTAGCAGCTTGACCTTGCCATACCGAACCGTTGGCTCCTTGAATGTCCAGGCCTCTCACTGTTGGTGCTTGTTGTAACACCCAAGAGACTGGTAATCCCATTAAAAGACTGACTGAAAAAAAGACGATAAAGATAACAACGTAAAGTACTGCTCGCTTCACCTTAACCTCGCTTAAACTGAAGGCGGTTTACATCGATCATGCCCGCTTGCTCTGTTCGGTCGATATCTAAAAATTCGACTTCAATACCCTGTTGCTCTTTCAAGTAACGTAACCAATCCACTAGTTGATTAAACGCGAGTGGTTTGATCCACACTTGAACGCTCTCATTACGAGGTTGTACGCGAATCAACTCAACTTTATAACGACGAGCTGAAGAAGAAACCAACTGATTCAACGGTTGACTAGAGTAGCTCACACCGCTGCTTTTTCGCAGTACAGTGATGCCATCCGCTTTATCTTGTACCCAAGCTAGCAACTGTTTTTCGCTTTGAATACGTGACTGAGCTAGCTCCGCACGTTGGCTCATTGGCTGTAATAAACCCCAATAAATAATACCGATAACGGCAATAGCGCCACATCCCATGACCAAACGCTGCTCACGCTGCGAGATGCTGCTCCACCAAACCTGAGCTTGAGAAATTAAGTTTTTCATCATCACCTCACAAACGCTTCAAAACAAAGCTGCCAACCACAACGTTATCGCTACGGTTCAACTGACCTTGCTCAACATTAAACTTCTCTGCCAATTTCACACGAGCCTGCTCAAAAGGTTGGAAGTCTGAACTACGAGCCTGAATACGTACTTCGCCACGTTGTCCGTCGTATTTAAAGCTAGTGATCTCCAAGTCGCTGACCTGACCAAGCGTCGCGGGTAATGCCGCCAACCATGACAACATTGCCTGCTGACCACTTCCACCAGATAAGCGGCGCTCTTCATCATCCATTTGTCGTTTGAGGTAACTAACGGTAGGAATGCGTCGTTTATTTGGGAACACCTGGCGGAAAATACGCTCACTCTCCTCACGATACGCTTGAGCTTGTGCTTCGTACTTGTGGACCACGAGCAACTGCTGCGCAACCATGACGACGATAAGCACCCCCGCAGCAATGGTGGCTTTTTGCCAGAGCTTCCAGTATTTACCCCAAGAAGATTTCGGCTTGAAGATCCCAGTCAGCAAATTGACTTTGCTTTCTGTCACCCCCTTCGCCAGTAAAGCCATCGTCATTTCTTCTGGTTGCGGATCCCATATTTCAGGTAACGCAGATTCCGGGACCGAGCTAAAGCAATCGAGCTTCCAACCTTCATGATTTTGTAGATAAGAAGAGAGGTAAAGGTCTAACCAAGAAGCGTCGACAACCGCGCCCTCTGTCGCAGAGTGACGAATTAGCCATTGCTCGCCAATCATTGCAGCACTGCTGTGATCTCCACGAACCGGTAACGCAAGCACATCGGGTAAAATGCGTTTAATGGCGATACCTTGGCTTGAGAAACGTTGCAGTACAGTCTGAATCCAAGCACGTTCAACTGCGCAAATCTGCGCTTTATCCGCTTGTTTACCCAACACGCTAAAGTGCAGGCCATCAACGTCCTGAGCAACTTCGTCTTCCACTAAGTACGGTAACATAGCCTCGAATTGGCGTGTTGCACCAGGTGGTATATCCACTTGCGTCAGGACTACATCATTACTCGCCAACAGCGCCACAACTTGGCGCTGACCAGCATATGAGACCAATTCATCTAAGTGTTCCCACCCGGCGATTTCACCGCTAGCAATCACTTCCTGTTGATCTGTCGACCACACCACCCAAGGAATGGTACTTTGTTGTTCGCTACTCAGCCGAACGGTCAGAAACTCGCTCACTGATCCCTCCAAAACGACGGCGAACTACGGTCACCGTTTCTCTATTTGTACTTTGCAAAAGGCTTCGGATACGTACACGTGATTCATCCACCAACACTTGTGCATCCAATTCAAAAAAGGCGCTATCTACACCCAAATAGCCTTTGGCGTTTTTCTTTACATCTTCACTTAAGCCAGCCATTTCTGACTCTGCTAAAAATTCATCAATGCTATCCCACCCATCAAATGGGCGTTTTTCAATTAGCTGAATCGCATCACTACTGCTTAAGTTTGGTGAGAACATTGCCACCAAAATCGGAGCTTGCTCAACATCAATCGTATTCACGTTTAAACGCCAGTCATCACTTGGTAATGCACAGACCAGCGGCTCCAATTTTTGGAAAATTTCACCGCTCACCTGATAGACAGCCCGTAACTCGGAAGCATCTGCCATCCAACCATTTGATGCCAAATAGGAAGGTTTCATCGCTTCATATGTGCTGTCTTCAACCCCAGTAGTCGAACGGACAGAGTCATCAGCATCAATGTATTCCCAAGTAGAGTCTGCAATGATTTCTGCTTGATATGGCTCGACATCCAACTCTTCTAATAGGCGCTGCAATACATTCACTAAATATGGTCTTGTAATTTGCTGACCCGTTGGTTGCACACGACTCAATACATTTAGATTAAAGCACGCTTGCTTGTCTCTAATTCGTCCCGCCGCTTGACCATAATCTAACGGATAGACTTGCTCTTTTATCGCCCACGGTTGACTCATATTAATCGTGTCGGTGTCTTTATAACTTTGTTCGATACCCACTTTTGCTAGCGCCTCGACGCCAAGGCTGTACCAGTACGCTTGCTGGTAATTGATTTGATTAGCGCCTCGCTGAAACTGCAAGAACAAACGTTCCGACATACTGGCAGCAACCGTCGCCATAATCGCCAGCAACATCAACACTATAATCAAAGCAACACCGCGTTGACGGTTAACCATTATTGCTGTCTCCTGAACTTTCATCTTTCTGACTCAATGTGCCATCAGGAGTGAGATAAGTGCGGGCAATTTCTCCATAGTCTTTGAGAGTGAGAACAACAGAAACCGCTTTCGGCAGCGCTTTTTCTTCAGCCCACTCTTTTTTCCATTGCTTACCATCATAGAAACGCATATCAAATGACTCGACCTGCGTTAGCAATGGAGTAACAGTACCTTGTTGCCCAACCGGCGTATCAGGATAGCGCCACCATACTCGCTGCAGTGTTTCTTCTTTTAAGCGATAGCCAACCTTGGTTACTTCTCCACGAGGGAACTGCTGCTGAGGGTTGTGCCAACCTAAACGGGCAAACATCAGTCCTTTGGTATCGGAGTCCAACAGGTAATCGGACCAAAAAATTAGCCGGCTAGCAGGCTCTTCACCATTAGTACGCGTTTGACGCATCGCCATTTGACGAAAATCGTTATCCATCATCACCATGGCACGCTGAATTTCGTTTAAGCGTTGGGTTCGTTCTTGTGATAGCGCATTGCTACGCTGTACTTGCGATACCACTTGGTACGCAGCGACACTTAAACTGGCAAAGATGGCAATCGATACCAACACTTCAATAAGTGTAAAACCTTTTACCCTTTGGCGCGTATTTGCGCGGGGATTATTATTGCGCCACATAGCTTCGTACCGTTACTATAGGGCTCGCGCTTTTCTCTACCGAGACGCTTACATCAAATGCTTTCAGCAATGGCTGCGTCGTGGCGACTGGCGTGACTTTCCAGAACCAAGTGCGTCCTGCCAGCTCTTCTGTGCCGTTTTTCGCTTTGAGTTCTCCGGTATTCAACATCACATTTGCCATCTGATTATCCACAACCATGGCTGCAAACATTTTTTCTTCTAAATAACTGATTGTATTAATATGCTGGCTCACGGAGCGAATGACACTGATGGCAGCGGTGGCGAAAATTGCCAGTGCGACCAATACTTCCAGTAAGGTCATGCCTCTCGTCCGGCGATGACTCAAATTTAGGCGAGCTTGCTTAAAATTGCGCATTCTCATCCTCTTTCACTTCTTCGCCCGGGGCTAATAACAAAATTTGTCCACTTTCTTTGCCAATGACTCGCCAACCGTCATTAAAGGCATCACCATTTTGCGGAAAAAAAGACAGGGTAAATGGCGTGACTTCGGCGCTGGAAAAGATAAACACTTGCGGTGGCTCAATTTTCTTTTCGTCCTCTTCTTCTGCGAACATGTCTTCATCAAAAAGAGAACCTGGTTTGAATAAGCGCTCATCATTATCCCAAGCACCACCGCCGAGTTCGAGTTGTAGCGTAATATCTTCTTCTAGCTTGGTTTTGCTCGGAATCTGCTTTAATTTCAGAGGCTGCCAACCTTCTGAGGTTAAACTCAGTAGAGCGTAGGTCGATTTGGCATCATCCACTCGAACGCCAAAATCTTTACCGCTCAGCACCGCTTCTTCATTGAGCAGCTGTAAACGCTGAAAAAAGCTTTGAGCATACTGTTTGGAAAGATCTTTTTGGCTAGTCGGTAACGTCGAGATCACGGCCACAGCCGTAAGAGATAGCAAAACCAGCACCAATAGAATTTCTATCAATGTAAAACCGTTATGTTTTCGCATTTGTTTCATTAGTGCTGGCTTAGGCTCAATTATTGGAAATCTTGCATGTTCCAGTTGCCAATATCTGCAGCTGGACCTTCTCCACCCTCTTGGCCATCTGCGCCTAGAGTGAAGATATCGATTGTACCGTTATCACCTGGGCTTAAGTATTGGTACTGGTTGCCCCAAGGGTCATTAGGAAGACGTTTGATGTAACCACCATCACGGTAGTTGCGTGGCTCTGGGTTAGATGGCTTACTAACCAATGCTTCTAGACCTTGGTCCGTTGTTGGGTAAACGCTGTTATCCAACTTGTACATATCTAAGGCATTTTCCAACGCGACAATGTCCGTAATCGCTTTTTGTTGGTCAGCCTTCTCTTTGTTACCCAATAGGTTTGGAACAACAAAACTTGCCAAAATACCTAGGATAACCACAACAACCATCACTTCTAAAAGTGTAAAACCCTGTTGTTTACTACGCTTAAACTTCATTTTTTTCTCCGAAAGTTAGATTAAAGCCATGCCGTTAGTAGACACGTCTTAATTCGAAATTATCCGCTCATCAAGTTATTCATTTCTAACATTGGCATCAAGGTCGCCATCACAATGAACAACACTAATCCAGCCATTAATGCAATCAGCGCAGGAGTAAACACACCCAGAGCAATATTGACTGTTGATTCAAAGTTTTGATCTTGGTTATCGGCTGCCCGCGTCAACATGCTCTCTAATTCACCACTTTGCTCACCACTGGCGATCATGTGTAGCATCATTGGTGGAAACAAGCGGGTTTGGTCCAACGCCTTACGCAGACTAGCGCCCTCTCGAACGTTATCCGCTGCAAGCAACACTTGCTGCTTCACATAACGGTTAGACATAACATCTACCGCAACGCGCATACCCTCTAGAATTGGAATCGCACTGGAAGTACAGATCGAAAGCGTTCGTGCGAATCGTGCGGTATTCAAACCTCGAGAGATCTTACCTATTAGCGGTAAGCTCAAGATTTTTCTGTCCCAAGCTAAGCGAAAGTCTGGCTTTTGCAACGCCAGTTTGAGGCCATAGAAAAGCACCACCAGCACAACGAAAATAATCAGCCCCCAATCTTGCACAAACTCACTGGCTGCCAGTAAAAATTGCGTCGATTGAGGTAACTCTTGGCCCATCTGAATGATGGGTTCAATGATTTTAGGAACCACTGTCGCCAATAAGAACGAAACGATGACAACCGCGAATACCACCAAAACTACAGGATAAATCATGGCTTGAAGCAATTTAGATCGCATCTTTTGGCGGTTTTCGACATAGTCTGCCAAACGCTCTAATACGGTATCGAGGTGACCTGATTTTTCACCCGCCGCAACCATGGAGCGGTACAGTTCATCAAACACGTGTGGGTAATCGGCAAAACTGTCGGCAAGCGGATAACCCTCTGTTACTTTCGAGCGAACCGCAGCCAACATAGAACGAATCCTCGGCTTTTCAGCCTGCTCAGAGACCGCACGCAAACACTCTTCCAAAGGCATTCCTGATTGGACTAGCGTAGACAATTGCCGTGTGATGAGTGCCAGCTCAGATGTTGAGATACCGCGCTTAAAGCTGACTGAACCTGAAGACTTAGCCGATTTAGCTTTCGTCTCGACCACTTCAATCGGGATCATCCCTTGCTCTTTGAGTCGCTGGCGCACTTGTCGGGCGTTGTCCCCTTCTATCGTGCCTTTTTTATGCTTGCCTTTTGCATCTAGCGCTTTGTACTCAAATGCCGCCATTAGGTTTCCTTCGTCACTCGCATCACTTCTTCAAGTGACGTAATACCACGACGTACTTTGCTTAAACCATCACTGCGAATACTTGGCGTATGGGCGCGAACGGCTCTCTCAATTTCTTGTTCACCAGACTCTCGATGAATCAACTCTTGCACTTGCTCATCAACCATAATGAGCTCGTGGATACCTGTTCGACCTCGGTAGCCTTTTTGGTTGCACGCTTCACAGCCTTTTGCTCGGTGCAGTTCTAACGGTTCATGCGCTTCCATACCAAACAGTTTTTTCTGTTCCGCATCGGCTTCATACGGCTCTTTACAGCTTGGACAAAGCGTTCGAACTAAGCGCTGCGCTAGCACCCCTAATAACGAAGAAGAAATAAGGAATGGCTCAATACCCATATCACGTAGACGCGTAATCGCACCCACTGCGGTGTTGGTGTGGAGAGTAGACATTACCAAGTGACCCGTTAAGGACGCTTGCACTGCAATTTGTGCGGTTTCTAAGTCACGGATCTCACCGACCATCACCACATCCGGGTCCTGACGCAGAATGGCACGCAAGCCGCGCGCAAACGTCATGTCGACCTTTGGGTTCACCTGAGTTTGACCGATGCCATCAATATCAAATTCGATCGGGTCTTCAACCGTTAGAATGTTGCGTTCGTTGCTATTGATCTCTTGCAAGCCAGCGTACAAGGTGGTGGATTTACCAGAACCTGTCGGGCCCGTCACCAAGATGATACCGTGAGGGCGGCCAATCAAGTGACGGAAGTTGTCATGCACTGAAGGTGTCATGCCCAAACTATGTAAATCAAGACGAGTCGCGTTTTTATCCAACAAACGCATTACCACGCGCTCACCATGTGAGGACGGCATCGTAGATACACGCACGTCCACCGCACGACCACCGATACGCAACGAAATACGGCCATCTTGAGGCACACGCTTTTCTGCGATATCTAGTTTAGCCATAACCTTCACACGAGAAACTAGCAAAGGCGCTAGCTTACGGCTTGGAGTCAGGACTTCACGCAATACGCCATCGACACGGAAACGAATCGAAAGGGTTTTCTCGAACGTCTCAATATGAATATCCGACGCACCTTCTTTGATCGCTTCGCCCAACATGGCGTTGATCAATTTGATGATTGGCGCATCGTCTTCCGATTCTAATAAGTCTTCATCATGCGGCAGTTCTTCAGCCAAAGAGAAGAAATCATCGCTATCAGCACCAATATCTTCCATCAACTGACGCGCTTCAGACGAGTCGCGTTGATATGCTTCGGTCAGCTTTTTATCAAAGGCTTCTTTATCGATAGGTTGCGGTACGAAGCTTTTCTTTAATACACGACGGACTTCAACCAGAGCCGCAGGGTTAAGCGGCTCGACATAGTAAAGAATAGGTGGACGCTCAGGATGCTCTGTCTCCAGCACCAGTTTAAAGCGGTTGGCAAAACTGAATGGCAGACGACGCATACTTGGCGCTGTGTCTAACATATCAACCATTAGTTGTTTTCCATTTGATCAATAAACGCTTGAATCTCTGTTGGGTGCTGACGCTCCTGGCCAAAGGCTGGCATAACCGGGATCTTCTCGTCTGCCATCAACTTCAACCCTTGATCCGCTTTATAAAGCTGTTCTGCGCGAATAAAGTTGTATTTACGCTGCGTAATACCGTCAGCCGTCACACCATCGCGAATAATCGTCGGCTTGATGAACACCATCAAGTTACGTTTTTCTGTTTGCGTGCTAGTTGACTTGAACAGGTGACCCAGTACCGGAATGTCACCCAATAGCGGCACTTTAGACTCACTTTCAAGTGCGCGTTCATCGACCAAACCACCAAGAACCAACATCTGACCATCTTGGATCATGACAGAGGTGTTTAACTGTCGTTTAGCAAAGCGAACGTCAACCGCACCGTTCGCGCCTAATACGTTGGAAACTTCTTGTTCAATGTTTAACTGTACAGAGTCACCTTCGTTAATTTGTGGCACTACTTTGAGTTTGATACCGACTTCTTTACGGTCAACCGTTTGGAATGGGTTGTCGTTGTTTGAGCCAGCCGTAGAGCCCGTAATAACCGGAACCTCTTCACCCACAATAAATGATGCTTCGCCATTATCCATTACAGTGATACTTGGAGAAGATAGAATGTTTGAGTTGGAGTCAGAAGCAACAGCACTAATTAGCGCTGTCCAGTCACCCATGACAATACTCATTGCCGCACCATTTACTCCGCTAAGTGCTGACGCTAGCGTAGAGTAGTCACCTGATTCAGTAACATCATATGGCGTTCGTTCGCCATTAGAGTTGGTATAGTATTCAGTTCGGGTTTGATCTTTTGCTTCTTCTAGACCAACCATCACCTGACCAATCGGGGCTCCTGAGTTACCGTACTGAATTACAGCACCCGTTTCTAATGAACCCCACTGAACACCTAGGTTAATACCATCACCTTCAGACATTTCGACAATTAACGCTTCAATAAGAACCTGAGCACGACGAATATCGAGTTGAGAAATGACGTCTTGTAATGCCATCATAATATCTGGTGGCGCTGTTAAAACTAACGAGTTAGTTGCAGCGTGAGCAGCAATGACGACCTCACCACGCGATGCGCCTGATGTTTTCTGACCGGCTTGCTTTTCAGCTTGCAGGTTATCGGAAACACCTTTCAATACATCCACCAAGTCTTCAGCTTTCGCATTTTTCAGGTACACAACTCGGTTGTTACCTTTTGTCGCCATTTCAACATCAAGTTGACGAATCAAACGTTTCAAGCGGGCTCTTACTTTTGGATCACCAGAAATTAAAATCGCGTTAGTACGTTCATCGGCCACAATTTTAGGTTCAAGGAACTCTGGCGTGCTTTTCTGATTCGCACTTTTATTCAGTGCTTCGACAATGCGTACCATTTCAGCAGCAGATGCATTACGCAGCTCCACCAATTCAATTTCTTTATCGCCGGCTTGGTCAACACGCTTGATGATCTCTGCTAAGCGATTCACTACTGCCGCACGACCAGTAATCAAGATAATATTCGCTGGATCATAATGAACCACGTTACCGGCACCGGCGTTATCAATCAGCTGACGAAGTAGAGGAGACAACTCACGGACCGACACATTACGCACCGCGACAACTCGAGTGATAACACTATCGCCTTGCGCGCTGCCATCACCTAACACAGGGATTGCTGAGGTTTTTGAGTCTTTTGCTTTGATAACCTTAAGTACCCCATTGTCCATCTCTACGACTGCGTAACCGTATACTTCAAGGACATTAAGGAAAAAGCTGTAATATTGCTCTTCGTTAAGTACGTCATAGCTGCGGACATCGATCTTACCGCGTACTGAAGGATCAACAATGATGGTCTTTTCGAGGTTACGACCCACTATGTTGATGAATTCTTGAATATCAGTGCCTTTAAAGCTCGCACTAAATTCGTTTGCCATTGCACCTGGTACGCAGAGTAAACTTCCTGCTAGTAGCCAAGCACTTTTGCTGAACCAATGTTTCACGTATGTCTCCCTGAACTTACGCCGGTTGCCTAAGTCTTACAATTGGATATAGATATCGTACTGTTGGCCGTCTCGCTCAACAGTTAAATTTAATTCTTGCGGATCGCTCATCACTTGCATCAGTTGTACTGAAGAAGACGGATCACTTAAATCGATCCCGTTCAGTTGAACCGCAATATCACCGGGTTGTAGCCCTACATCATTAAATAATGCGGCATCACGACCAGGTGATACTCGATAACCAACAATGTCTCCGTCTTTTTTGACGGGTGAAATGGTGATGTATTTAAAAACGCTTTGTGGATCTTTCGCAATTTCCTCGCGGATTTGCTCTAATTTCTCTCCAACGTCAGACGTCGCTGCTTCTGCTCGCTGAGCTTGCGCCCTAGCTACCTGCGGCGATTCAGATAGCTTCTTATATTCTATACCTTGCATCATTAAGGTCTCGTCTCGACCTTGGTTATCAATGATGACGCGATCCACCAATACCGCTTTTAGCGTCGCACGTGTCCCTTCGATTTCTTCACCCAAACCGTACGTAGCTTGCTTACCTCGGTTAGCAATAACAGCAAGGCTGGTATTGGCATCACTGCTGGCAACCGCACCGACTAGCGTGAGGTTAAGGCGCGTCTTAGGGGCGTCTTTAACAATGGGCTGTTCTACAACTGCCGCTTTTTGCTCAGTGTATTTACCGAATAGGTTGGCATTCTGAAGGGCATTAAAATCTATCGCGTCGCCTTTATTGCTCGCGACAACGCCACTCGCCGATGGACGCCATTGCGGCACTTCCGACGATTGAGGTATGGCTAACCACACAATTTTGCCAAGTATCCATCCGGTTATCGCAATAAACAGACAGGTAAGCAACAAGCTAAGTTTGGCTTGAATGGTATAATGATTGGACTTGATCTGAGCCAGTAGCGGTCTGCTTGATAATCCTGCACTTAGCTCTAAACGTTTCACTGAATGGATTCCTTTATTCTAACGTCCGTCATTTAAGCTATAACGATAGCTATCGACTTTAAATTGCTAAATTTGCAATAAAATTATTACTCAACAAAGAGCAGTGAACTATATCACAAGTTGTCTTTCATACCTTTTTCTTATGCAGTTTTTGCCAACTCCCTTGAAAAAAATACGCCTTGACTCCATCTGTAGGTGAATAATCCATCACTCATTGCCGTATTCGGGCAGTGATTAGATAGCGTAGTGTTCTATGAGTTCCCTAAATGAAGCCGTTAGGCTAGATAAATGGCTATGGGCCGCAAGATTTTACAAAACCCGCTCCATCGCGCGTAACATGGTCGATGGCGGTAAAGTCCACTATAATGGCCAACGAAGCAAGCCGAGTAAAATCGTTGAAGTGGGCGCTGAAGTAAGACTTCGTCAAGGCAACGAAGAAAAAATCGTGATCATCGAACAAATCTCAGATCAACGCCGAGGCGCTCCCATCGCACAAACCTTATATCGCGAAACTAATGAAAGTATAGCGAAACGTGAGGAACACGCGACTCAACGTAAGCTTAATGCCCACAACCCAAGTCCGGAACGCCGCCCAGATAAAAAGCAGCGCCGAGACATCATTAAGTTCAAACACCAATAAAAGCCGGAATTACCAACGAGGAAAGCACTCCATGGCAAATAATGTTTTAAACCGCTACCTATTCGAAGATCTTTCAGTACGTGGCGAGTTGGTACAATTGGATGAAGCGTACCAACGTGTTATCTCCAGCAAGGAATATCCGGCAGCAATAGAGAAACTGCTGGGTGAGCTACTCGTTTCAACTACTCTTTTAACTGCCACTCTTAAGTTCGAAGGTTCGATCACCATCCAGCTACAAGGCGATGGTCCTGTGTCTCTTGCCGTTATCAACGGTGACCATAACCAACGTGTCCGTGGCGTAGCTCGCTGGGAAGGCGATATTGCCGATGACGCAAACATTCACGATCTAATGGGTAAGGGCTACCTTGTGATCACTATCGAACCGAAAAACGGCGAGCGTTACCAAGGTGTCGTTGGATTAGAAGGTGACACTTTAGCAGAAGTGCTAGAAGGCTACTTTGCAAACTCAGAGCAGTTAAAAACGCGCCTATGGATCCGCACTGGTGAGCATGAGGGCAAAGCACACGCAGCAGGTATGTTGATTCAAGTGATCCCTGACGGCACTGGCTCTCCAGATGATTTCGAACATCTAGAGCAGCTCACTGATACAGTAAAAGATGAAGAATTGTTTGGTTTAGAAGCGAACGAGTTATTGTATCGACTATATAACCAAGACAAAGTACGTCTGTACGAGCCGCAACCTGTCGAGTTTCATTGTGGCTGTTCTCGTGAGCGTAGCGGTGCCGCAATCATCACCGTTGAGAAATCTGAAATTTATGACATTTTGGCAGAAGTTGGATCAGTTTCTTTACATTGTGATTACTGTGGCACAACTTATACGTTCGACGAATCTGAAGTCACTGAACTGTATGCACAAGCTTCTACGGACAAGAAAACCCTGCATTAATTTACATAGCTTATCAAGCACGTAATTTACCCTACAAAAGGCCAGCTTAATGCTGGCCTTTTTGTGATCAACCCCTCGTAATAACTAGCCTCAAGCGTAATAAAACAACTGCTTAATTTTAAACAATTAATAATGATTTTGCCCTAGCGCAAAGGATTGCGTGCACGATAGACTATTCCCACCAATATGTGACGGGTTACCTAAAACCTTATTGAAATCATGGGTAAATTTTGAGCTATCTCCCTGTTTTCTCCCCGCCCCGTTGCTAGCATGGTGAGCAGATTAAAATTAAAACATTCTTACAAAATCCCTACAAAATCCTTATAAGGAGCACCTATGACCGTTATGGAACATACTAAGGCTGCAACACTTGATCTAACCAAGCACGGACTGCATAACGTAAAAGAGGTTATTCGCAACCCAAGCTACGAAATGTTGTTTGAGGAAGAAACGCGTGAAGACCTAACCGGTTATGAGCGCGGCGTGGTTACTGAACTAGGTGCGGTTGCCGTTGACACTGGCATCTTTACTGGTCGCTCACCAAAAGATAAATACATCGTCAAAGACGCTACGACAGAAGAACATATGTGGTGGACGTCTGATCAAGTGAAAAATGATAACAAGCCAATCACTCCTGAAGTGTGGGACGAGCTAAAAGAACTGGTCACAAACCAGCTTTCTAACAAACGCTTGTTTGTTGTTGACGGTTACTGTGGTGCAAACCCAGATACACGTTTGAGCATTCGTGTTATCACAGAAGTCGCATGGCAAGCGCACTTCGTTAAAAACATGTTTATTCGCCCGACAGAAGAAGAGTTAGCGACATTTGAACCAGACTTCGTGGTAATGAATGGCGCAAAATGCACTAATCCAAAATGGGAAGAGCAAGGCCTGAACTCAGAAAACTTCACCGTATTTAACCTAACTGAGCGCATGCAACTTATCGGCGGTACTTGGTACGGCGGTGAAATGAAGAAAGGTATGTTCGCGATGATGAACTACTTCCTTCCACTAAAAGACATCGCATCAATGCACTGTAGCGCTAACATGGGCAAAGATGGCGATGTAGCGGTATTCTTCGGTCTATCTGGTACGGGTAAAACGACCCTGTCGACTGATCCTAAACGTGCGCTAATTGGTGATGATGAGCACGGCTGGGATGATGACGGTGTCTTCAACTTCGAAGGTGGTTGTTACGCAAAAACCATCAAACTTTCGAAAGAAGCGGAGCCGGACATCTACAATGCAATTCGTCGTGATGCACTGCTAGAAAACGTAACAGTACGTGGCGATGGCTCTATCGACTTTGATGATGGTTCGAAAACAGAAAACACACGTGTTTCTTACCCTATCTACCATATCGATAATATCGTTAAGCCAGTATCAAAAGGCGGTCACGCGAATAAAGTGATCTTCCTATCAGCCGATGCATTTGGCGTACTGCCTCCAGTATCTAAATTGACACCTGAGCAAACTAAGTACCACTTCCTGTCTGGCTTTACCGCCAAACTAGCGGGAACAGAGCGCGGTATTACTGAGCCAACACCAACTTTCTCTGCTTGTTTCGGCGCGGCGTTCCTAACGCTCCACCCAACAAAATACGCGGAAGTACTGGTAAAACGCATGGAAGCAGCGGGCGCTGAGGCTTACCTAGTGAATACTGGTTGGAACGGCACTGGCAAACGTATCTCTATTCAAGATACACGCGGAATTATTGATGCCATTCTTGATGGTTCGATTGAAGAAGCACCAACTAAGCACATTCCAATCTTCAACCTTGAAGTACCAACGTCACTACCAGGTGTGGATCCTAGCATTCTAGACCCTCGCGACACGTACGTTGACCCACTTCAGTGGGAAAGCAAAGCGAAAGATTTAGCAGAGCGCTTTATCAATAACTTTGATAAATACACAGACAACGCTGAAGGTAAATCCCTGGTTGCGGCTGGTCCTCAGATTGATTAAATCGAGTAACAGCGACGTCGCGTAAACGCAGTGAAAAGTTGGCATTAACTTATCACCTTTACGTAGGCCAAGTTACAAAAATTGCTTCAAGCCCCTCTTTTGAGGGGCTTTTTATTGAATACCACAGAATATTGATACAAGCTAAAGCCTATCTAGTTTTATTTCATAACACACGTAGGTTCTAGCAAAGATGAAAACAGCGCGTCGAGTTCTACTTCTGTTACTGGTTATCTTAGTTGCCATTCCAGCCGCTACGATTGCGCTGCTAACAACATCTTACGCGGACGCAACCTGGCGCTTGCTGTCAAACACCTTTTCTCTTCCCTTCCGGGCCGGAAGCGTGCGTTATGGCTTTCCCTATCACCTAACTTTACAACGCGTGAACACCAGCGGAGACGATGCGTCTTACATCGAGCAAGTCGATTTATGGATGAATCCCGATGTTTATCGCGATGGTAAATGGATCGTTGATAGTTTATTGATTGATGGTATGAGCTTGCAGTATGGCGCACCAAAGCTCCCACCTTTAGACAACGTTTTATTCCATCAAATCGCGCTCAAAAATATTGATTACGCCGACGAGCAGTTCTCTGCCAATGGCATTGACCTTCAAATTCAATCACCACAATGGAATGGTCAATTAATACCATATGGCGAAGTTCAACTTGCAGCTGACCAACTCTATTGGAATGGCGAAGCCTTTAATCAAGTCTTAGTCGATATAGACTACAAACCGCAAGACAGTACGCTTTATGGCACCTCTTTTAACTGGCGTAACAGTCAAATATCTGGGCAAGGGGAGCAGTATCCTCAAGGCTGGTCTTTAGTAAATGTGACCATCAACAAGCTGAAACTGAGTAATACGCAGCGCCAATCACTGCTTGCAAAACCTTGGCACGATCTACCATTTAACATTAATCATATTAATAGCTTAGATTTGCTTAACGCCGATATTGAATGGGGCGACTGGCACTGGCAGAACTTGGATCTTTCTGTGGAAAACGCCACACTGCCACTGTCTCTCTGGAAGACAAAAGCTCAAGTGTCATTGCAGGCGGATAGCGTTCGATTCCAGCAGCAAACCGCAATAGAGCCACGTTTGAGTGCCGCTATCGAGCCAGGAGTAATCCAGCTCAACGAGCTCAGCTTAGATTGGCAGCAAGGTCGAGTGCAAGTTTCTGGATTGTTCACGCCAACACAATGGAAGCTCAAAGAAGCCTCTATTCAAGGCCTCAAGTGGGCAACACAGCCAGAAGACAACCTAAATTGGTGGCACGCCGCCACCAGCGAGTTAGAGCATGTTGCAATCGAACGACTCGACATTGAGCGCAGCCAAATTATCCAGCTATCTCACGAACCTTATTGGCAACTTTCCGGTTTAAATATCGAAGGGCAACAGCTTGATATTAAACAGTCGGCTCAACGTTGGGGCCTTTGGCAAGGCGAATTGGAAGTCAGCGTTGTCAATGCCAGCTATGACCAAATACTCACGTCTCACGCAGCACTTGCCATGCAAAGCAAAGATGGCTTTTGGCAATTGACTCGCCTTTTTGCGCCACTCGAGCAAGGCTACGTAGAAGGCATCGGACAAATAGATTTGAGTACCCCGAGCCAACCTTGGGCGCTCAACGTCAATGCTGATGGTATTCCCTTATCGCTCTTCCACGATTATTTTTTACCCGACACACTGGCTATTGATGGTTTTTCCGATCTCAGCCTCGATCTACAAGGGTTATCAGGTGATCGCAACATGCTGGCCTACAGCTTATCGGGTGAAGTGGAAGCCAATCTCCGAGATACCCGCTTGAAGTCCCAAGCGGATCATTCGCTCAAAGCCATTACCTTAAGTCCACTGCGTTTAAGCGCGCAACGAGGGGAAGTATCCATAAAGCCGGTCACAATCTCAGGAAAAGCCATAAGTGGTAAGGTTTGGGGAACATTTGATATGGCCAACAACCCGCTAAGTGGCATTACTTATCAATTGGAAGAGTCGTGCGGAAACATTGAAGGCGATCTACTAAGTGGTGAAACCCACCGTAATGAGTGCGTGAACGCATCAAAACTGGCCGAGCCTACTGATATTGAGACTCCACAGAAAAATGAACCTTCCATCGAGCAGCCAACCGTAATTGATAACATCAATTTGGAGACTCAAGAGGAAGAGCTTTACGAAGAAGTTATCGAAGAAGATGAAGTACCCGACACGAATTCCGCAGCAGAACAAACCCTCTCACCGACAGAGCAAGAAGGTGAAACAGATAAGCGCCCAGCAGATCAGTCGGCGTTTACCCCATCAGCAACTGAGTAACTGCGAGTAATTCGGTATCAGCATATAGGTACCGACAAAATCCACAGCGGGCGTGTCACCACTATAAATCACTACGTGAATAACGATGCGTGCTTTGCGTCCCGACTCCAATCGGTCTAGGTCACCACTGATCCCATCCAACGAAGTACTCGCCACGGGGTTTTGTTCGACTGGTTGACGATAACGAATCGAGCTGTCGGCTAACACAATATCACCGTGCAGCCCACGCTCTTTAAGCAGCAGCCACGTCATCCCCCACCCTGTCAGGGTTGCTAAGGTAAAAGCTGACCCGGCGAACATGGTGTTATGGGGATTAAGGTTAGGATTAAGCTGCGCACAGCATTCAAACTGGTAACCCGTGTACTGGTTAATTTTGATCCCCATTTTGTCGCTAATTGGGATTTGTTGCTCCCAGCGCTGTTGAAGCTCAGTACACCATTCAGGGCGACGTAACACATTGGCCATCGGATCCAGTTGCTTCACCATTTGCTGATGGCGCACAGGGCCACGCTCATCGGTTAGCTCGCCTCGACGCTCAAAGCCATTTTTTTCATAAAAGGCGATGGCATCTTCACGGGCATTACACACCAAGCGTTTCGCTCCTTCTTGGCGCGCTAACGACTCTAGTGCAACCAAAACCAGCGAACCCATCCCTTTGCTACGGCGATTATTTTTAACCGCCATATAGCGGATCTGGCCATCATTATCCGGCGTAATGTATAAACGTCCAATCGCCATAGGACGACCTCGACCATCAACAATCATGCGGTGATGGCTCATTTCGTCGTATTCATCGCGCTCAGAGCCGATCGGCATACGCCATGGCTCACGAAGCAGTTGCCAGCGAAACTGATAATACTTGTTTATCTGATTATCGGTTTTGGGAGTAATGAGTTTGAACATATCAATCCTTTGAAAGCACAACACTAATCAGTGTCGGAAAAATTACTCCAAGCCAATTCCATGAGCTTGGAGTTAAAGCTTAGACTATGGCGCCTGTGTTACCAGATTAGACCTGCAACCAAAACGTCACTGGACCGTCATTCACCAAAGACACTTTCATATCGGCAGCGAAGCGGCCACGCTGTGTGGGTAAGACTTCTTCACACAAGTCAGAAAAGTAATCATACAAGCGCTCTGCATCAACAGGATGCGCACCGCGAGAAAAGCCAGCTCGCGTGCCCTTTTTCGTATCCGCAGGCAGCGTAAATTGAGAAACCACCAGCACTTTACCTTCCACCTGTTTAACGTTCAGGTTCATCTTGCCTTCGTCATCTTCGAACACACGGTAGGTTGTAACACGCTCCATTAAACGCTTTGCTTTAGCTTCATCGTCGTCCTTCTCTACGCCCAATAAGACCAGCAGACCACGATCAATTTCTCCTACGACTTCACCATCCACACGGACGGCTGCTTCACTGACTCGTTGAATTAGCGCTATCACTACTCTCGCTTCCTTCATCTGTTAACTGAGATTCAGCGGTCGAGTGTATCATGTCTAAATCTTCACTCCAGTGCTCTCGCTCACCAAGCGCAGCCGTAACTTCCGCCCCCAATAACACGATCATCCAGCATAAATACACCCAAACAAATAAGATAGGAATCGCCGCTAACGCGCCGTAGATGAGCTGATAAGACGGAAACTGAGTGATGTAGAGTGCAAAGCCTTTTTTACTCAACTCGAACAGTATCGCGGCGACTGCTGCCCCCATGGCACCATGAGCGAGGTGTACTTTTTTATTCGGCACTAGAATATACAAGCCAAGAAAAGCAAAAAAGGACAGCAACAACGGTAGCCAACGCAGAAATAAATTAAACGCACCAGATAATGTCTCGTTCTCTAAAATTTGCAGCGAAGTCACGTACGACGTCGCCGCAATACTCGCACCGACCATGATCGGCCCTAACGTGAGTACCATCCAATACATAGAGAATGAAAAGACTAAACGGCGCTTATCTTTAACTCGCCAAATGTAGTTTAAGTTCTTATCAATGTTGGAAATCAGCATGACCGCTGCGATGAATAAAAACCCACCGCCAAC
The DNA here is from genome assembly GCF_033337665.1 of Vibrio sp. Vb2960. Lineage (NCBI taxonomy): Bacteria > Pseudomonadati > Pseudomonadota > Gammaproteobacteria > Vibrionales > Vibrionaceae > Vibrio > Vibrio sp. Vb2960. The sequence goes on from NZ_JAWORD010000007.1 coordinate 128,135, forward strand.
CGCGCTCATTTTGCCCGTATTCGCCACAAATTCCTGTAATGCCGTATGTACAGCTTCTCCAGAAGCTGGCACAAAATTCTCAATAATGTAGCCTTGCAGCACTTCACCAACGTTCGCAAAAACGGGAAATTTCGACAATATTGATAACAATACCGTCAGCATTGGCACGATGGATAACAAGGTAATGTAGGCAAGATAGCCCGCGTTCACATTCACACGGTCATGCGTTAATCGCTTAAGAAGGTACGTAAAAAACGCGACGCAACTTGGCAGTAGATTGATTAATCTCGCCTTGTAACTCTCTGATAACTGGTTCATAGTTCATCCCATAATTAGCGCCGAGGACATAAGAATGCCTTATTTATTAGCAATTGTACTATCAATTTTCACTTTAACAGGGTGTCAATCTGCTTATTACTCAGCAATGGAGCAGGTTGGGTATCATAAACGAGATATTATGGTCGACCGCGTCGAAGATGCCAAAGAATCTCAACAAGATGCACAAGAAGAATTCACCAGTGCACTTGAAGCCTTATCTGCGATCACCAACTTTGATGGTGGTGAGCTAGAAAATGTCTACAACAACATCAATGACAAATACGAAGATAGCGAAAAAGCGGCTCAAGACGTACGTGACCGTATTGCTGCGATTGAAGACGTATCCGGCGCACTGTTTGATGAGTGGCAAGATGAGCTAGAGCTGTACTCGAGTGCGAAACTGCGTCGTTCAAGCGAGCAAAAGCTACGTGAAACCAAAGCCTCGTACAAAACCATGCTTAGCGCTATGAAGCGTGCAGAGAAAAAGATGACACCGGTACTGGACACGCTGCGTGACAACACGTTGTACTTAAAACACAACCTTAACGCCAGTGCGATTGGTTCTTTGCAAGGTGAGTTCTCTAGCTTAGAGAAGGACATTCAGTTTGCGATCAAACAAATGAACGAAGCGATTGCAGAGTCCGATAAATTCCTACAAAAGCTCAATCAAAAGTAAATGATTTAGACCTCCTCCTAGTGAGGAGGTTTTAGTCGGCGACCTTACCGAGTAAACCGATGACTCTTCGAACAAAGCCTACTCTCTCTGGCACAGTTCCCCATGGTACTTCTATCACTTCATAACCCAACTCAGTATAGACACTCACTAACGACTGATGAATCTCCAATGCTTCTTCAAAGCTGTGCGGACGCACTTCATCTTGTACGTAAATGGATGCTTCAGGTCGACAAGTAAACACCTGACTATGGTACCCAGCGCTTTCGGTTAAGAAAGCTTGGTCAACCTTACAGCCGCCCACTTGTAGGTATGCAATGATGTCGGGGATGGCGCGATCAACAAACGCAACATCATGACAACGCGCATCACTCTTTTGTTTGTCCATCAACCCAAGGCATAACTTGGCAAACTCAGGTAAATTCGTCCACGGCAAAATACCATTTTCTAACTGGCTTTGCTGCTCAATCAAGTCGCGGGACCCTTCAGGAAACGTGGCGTAACCACACGCGTCTAGCGCATTCAGCAGTGTTGTTTTTCCCGCACCAGGCCCACCGGTGATAATAATCGGGTTCATATTCAACTCCAGAAAACAAAAAGCCCCGAGCATAACTCGAGGCTTCTTCTTAATTGAATCGCTTAACGAAAATTATTTCGCGCCACGAGAAGCACGCTTACGGTCGCTTTCCGTTAGGAACTTCTTACGGATACGGATGCTTTCAGGCGTTACTTCTACTAGCTCGTCGTCATCGATGAATTCTAGTGCTTGCTCAAGAGTCATCTTGATTGGCGGAGTAAGAACCTGTGCGTCATCTGTACCTGATGCACGAACGTTGGTTAGCTGCTTACCTTTCAGTGCGTTTACCGTTAGGTCGTTGTCACGGCTGTGAATACCGATAACCATACCTTCGTAAACTTCAACACCGTGACCGATAAATAGACGACCACGCTCTTGAAGGTTGAACAGTGCGTTAGTTAGCGCTTTACCCATCGCGTTCGCGATTAGTACACCGTTTACACGTTGACCGATGTTACCGCCTTTGTGAGGGCCGTAGTGATCAAACGTATGGTAAAGAAGACCTGAACCTGAAGTCAGTGTCATGAATTCCGTTTGGAAACCGATCAGACCACGTGATGGCATAACGAAGTCCATACGCACACGACCTTTACCGTCTGGAGACATGTCTTTCAGCTCACCTTTACGTAGGCCGATGTTCTCCATGATGCCGCCTTGGTGCTCTTCCATTACGTCGATAGTTACCGTTTCGAACGGTTCCATCAACTGACCATCTTCTTCTTTGATGATTACTTCTGGACGAGATACTGCTAGCTCGAAGCCTTCACGACGCATGTTTTCGATCAGGATAGAAAGGTGAAGTTCACCACGACCTGATACGCGGAATTTATCTGGATCGTCTGTTTGCTCAACGCGTAGTGCAACGTTGTGTACCAGTTCCTTCTCAAGACGCTCAAGGATGTTACGTGACGTTACGAACTTACCTTCTTTACCCGCGAATGGAGACGTGTTTACTTGGAATGTCATCGTTACTGTTGGTTCATCAACAGACAATGGTGGTAATGCTTCTACTGCGTTTTGTGCACAGATAGTGTCAGAAATTTTCAGCTCGCCAAGACCAGTGATTGCGATGATATCACCCGCGTTAGCTTGTTCCACTTCGTGACGCTCTAGGCCAAGGTAGCCCATTACTGTACCCACTTTACCGTTGCGAGTTTTACCGTCAGCACCAATAATGGTTACCTGCTGGTTTGGCTTAACGCTACCACGAGTTACGCGAGCCACGCCGATAACACCAACGTAAGAGCTGTAGTCTAGCTGAGAAACTTGCATCTGTAGTGGACCATCAAGGTCAACATTTGGCGCGTCAACAACATCAACGATAGTTTGGAATAGTGGTTCCATATTCTCGCCAGTTTCGCCTTCTTCTAGAGAAGCCCAGCCGTTAAGTGCTGATGCGTAAACTACTTTAAAGTCTAGCTGGTCATCAGTTGCACCTAGGTTGTCGAATAGATCGAACACTTGGTCCATAACCCAATCAGGACGTGCACCAGGGCGGTCAATCTTGTTGATTACAACGATTGGTTTTAGACCGTGAGCAAACGCTTTTTGTGTTACGAAACGCGTTTGAGGCATTGGACCATCGACTGCGTCAACGATAAGTAGTACTGAGTCTACCATCGACATGATACGCTCAACTTCACCACCGAAGTCCGCGTGTCCCGGAGTATCTACGATGTTGATACGGTAATCGTTCCAGTCGATTGCTGTGTTTTTAGCAAGAATGGTAATACCGCGCTCTTTCTCGATGTCGTTCGAGTCCATGACTCGCTCTTCAGCTTCACCGCGAGACTCAAGCGTGCCTGATTGTTGTAGCAGCTTGTCAACCAACGTGGTTTTACCGTGGTCAACGTGCGCGATGATCGCGATATTTCTTAATTTATCAATCTGTGGAGTAGCCATGGATATTGATTCACTTAGATAGATGAAATGCCCCCACGCTGAGAACGGGTGCTCTCTGGCGACATTTGCTGATTAAAAAAACGGCCATAATGTACCAGATTTTAGCAAAAAGCCTAGAAATATGTGATCTACTCCCGAGCATTTCTGCGATTTTTACGCTTAATGCCCATTTTCTTCCTCAGAACGAATTGATTAAACGCAACTTTATTCTAATCGATGCATAATTCAAATTGACTCTTGCTCAAAAACTGGGCTGAATACGCAATGTACCTGTCACATTATGGTGCAACAATGATTTTTGGCACCATAATAGTGCAAGCAAAGATCATTTTGGTGCAAGCAAGTGCACCAAACTAGCATTCAAAAACACAATTGCTTGAAATTAATGGAATATTTTTTTTGGCACGGTTTTGGCTTTAGTGAAAACAGCATCGATTAATGAAAAGTCAAATTGATTAATCAATGCCAGGTTTCATGAGTAATTCATAAATCGAGCTTTTACCGCTTATTAACACTGGAGGTTATCCAAGATGTCAGTAGAAAACGTTCTATCGCTGATCCAAGAAAACGAAGTTAAGTTTGTTGACCTACGCTTCACTGATACAAAAGGTAAAGAGCAGCACATTTCGATCCCTGCTCACCAAATCGACGCAGACTTCTTCGAAGAAGGTAAAATGTTCGATGGTTCATCAGTTGCTGGCTGGAAAGGTATCAACGAATCAGACATGGTAATGATGCCTGACGCATCTTCTGCTGTGCTTGACCCATTCACGGAAGACGCAACACTAAATATCCGTTGTGACATCTTAGAGCCTGCAACAATGCAAGGCTATGACCGTGACCCACGCTCTATCGCAAAACGCGCTGAAGACTTCATGCGTTCTACAGGTGTTGCAGATACTGTACTTATCGGTCCTGAGCCAGAATTTTTCCTATTTGATGACGTGAAGTTCTCGACGGACATGTCAGGCTCTTTCTTCAAGATCGACGACGTAGAAGCGGCATGGAACACAGGTTCTGACTACGAAGAAGGTAACAAAGGTCACCGTCCAGGCGTTAAAGGTGGTTACTTCCCAGTAGCTCCAGTAGATTCATCTCAAGACATCCGTTCTGCTATGTGTCTAGTAATGGAAGAAATGGGTCTTGTTGTTGAAGCGCACCACCACGAAGTGGCAACGGCGGGTCAAAACGAAATCGCAACTCGTTTCAACACGCTAACAACCAAAGCTGACGAAATCCAAATCTACAAGTACGTTGTACACAACGTTGCTCACGCGTTTGGTAAAACAGCGACGTTTATGCCTAAACCACTTGTTGGCGACAACGGCAGCGGTATGCACGTTCACCAGTCTCTAGCAAAAGATGGCGTAAACCTATTTGCTGGTGACAAGTACGGCGGTCTATCTGAAATGGCGCTTTACTACATCGGTGGTATCATCAAACACGCTCGTGCAATCAACGCATTCGCTAACCCATCAACAAACTCGTACAAACGTCTTGTACCAGGCTTCGAAGCACCAGTAATGCTAGCTTACTCAGCGCGTAACCGCTCTGCTTCAATCCGTATCCCAGTGGTACCAAGCCCGAAAGCACGTCGTATCGAAGTTCGTTTCGGTGACCCAGCGGCGAACCCATACCTATGTTTCGCAGCAATGCTTATGGCTGGTCTTGACGGTATCAAGAATAAGATCCACCCAGGCGAAGCGATGGATAAAGACCTTTACGATCTTCCAGCTGAAGAAGCAGCAGAAATCCCAACTGTTGCATACTCACTAAAAGATGCGCTAGCAGAGCTAGATGCTGATCGTGAGTTCTTAACAGCGGGCGGCGTATTCTCTGACGACTTCATCGATTCATACATCGACCTTAAGTCTCAGGACGTAGAGCGTGTAAACATGACAACTCACCCTGTTGAGTTCGAACTTTACTACTCTGTGTAAGGTCGACACTGTGTAAAATGTAAACACAGCAATAAAATATTAGGCTCGCCTCGCAGGCGGGCCTTTTTTGTATTCGCCACTCAAGCTTCGACGTTTAACATGAGGGGATAATAAAAATACGCTTAGAATTTTTCCTTACAGGTCAAAGAGCTAAGCCATTGAAACGTGAAATCATCGAACAAGAGAAGGTGAGCAATGAAAGTTCAGCTTATTCCATCACTGTGTGCACTCAGCGGATTGTTAATCGCCTCTATCGCCTTCGCGCAGGTCGCGTATACGTGGGTAGATGAAAATGGCGTGGTTCACTTTAGTGATACGCCAAACAAAGGAGCAAAAGCGATCGCACTGCCAAACCTTGAAGCCAGCGCACCAGCTCCTGAGGTAGAAAGTACTGAATCGCTCGCACCTCAGACTACGCCATCTACTGCATCACAAAACAAGCCAGAGAAAACAACCGAGAAGCCTCTTCCATTAGAACTCTCGATGCTGACTCCCAAGCACAACGAGACCATCCGCAGCAATCGAGGCATCATCAATATTCAATTAGAAACCAATCGCAAGCTTGGTATCGGTGAGCAATTGCAATTGTTACTCGATGGAAAACCTTATGGTGCACCACAAAACCATATAGTGTGGCAGTTAAACAATATTGACCGAGGCACTCACACACTTGCTGTGCACGCGAAAAGAAGCGGCAAGCTTATTGCATCTACTAGCCCTATAACGGTGCATTTACATAGAGCAAGTGTTAAGCCGACCGTAAAAGGGGCAAAATAGAATATCTGGTGAAAAAAATCACATCACAGCGATGCTTTTCACTTTTTCTTCTAAGATTTATTCGCCATACTTAACGTTCAATTGCACCATTATTGTGCATCGCACAATCTTAAAGCAAAACAAGGACGTAATGTGGATACCAGTCTTCCTAGTGCCATTCTCAACAATATGGTGACAGCAACGCTGATTCTTGATGATGGATTGGCCATCCGTTATGCCAATCCGGCTGCCGAATTGCTGTTTTCTCAAAGCGCCAAACGAATTATTGAACAATCACTTTCTCAATTGATTCAGCATGCGTCGCTGGATCTCGCGCTGCTCACTCAACCGTTGCAAAGTGGCCAAAGCATCACCGACAGTGACGTCACTTTCGTTGTTGATGGCCGCCCTTTAATGCTAGAGGTGACGGTTAGCCCTATCACTTGGCAAAAGCAGTTGATGCTTCTGGTCGAGATGCGCAAAATTGATCAGCAGCGCCGACTCTCTCAAGAACTGAACCAACACGCCCAGCAACAAGCAGCGAAGCTGTTAGTCCGAGGGCTTGCACATGAGATCAAAAATCCGCTTGGCGGCTTACGCGGTGCGGCGCAATTGTTAGAAAAAATGCTGCCAGAGCCCTCTCTCACCGAATATACACACATCATCATTGAGCAAGCAGACCGTTTAAGGGCGCTCGTGGATCGATTACTAGGACCGCAGAAGCCAGGTAAGAAGACACAAGAGAATCTGCACCAAATTCTTGAAAAGGTTCGCCAGCTGGTTGAATTAGAGTCACAACGCTCAATCATCATTGAACGAGATTATGACCCAAGCTTGCCAGAGATTTTGATGGATACAGACCAAATCGAACAGGCAATGCTTAATATCGTCAGCAACGCCGCACAAATTCTTAGCCATCAAGAACACGGGAAAATAACCATTCGCACCAGAACGGTGCACCAAGCCAATATTCACGGCAAACGCTGTAAACTCGCTGCTCGTGTCGAAATCACAGACAACGGCCCAGGTATTCCACCGGAACTACAAGACACGCTGTTCTATCCCATGGTCAGTGGCCGCGAGGGAGGAACTGGATTAGGGCTATCTATTTCGCAAAATTTGATCGACCAGCACAATGGAAAAATAGACGTAGAAAGCTGGCCTGGTCACACAACATTTACTATTTATCTGCCGATCTGAGTGCGCTAAAGGACTTCAAGTCGCGTCAGTTTTTCGGTTTGCTGCAAGGATTACTACATGAGTAAAGGATATGTTTGGGTCGTTGATGACGACAGTTCAATTCGCTGGGTAATGGAGAAAACGCTCTCCTCTGCCAACATCAAATGTGAAACCTATGCCGATGGGGAAAGCGTGTTAATGGCGCTCGAACGCGAAGTGCCGGATGTTCTAGTATCAGACATTCGCATGCCAGGTATTGATGGGTTGGAGCTACTAAAACAAGTACAGCGCGATTACCCAGACCTTCCCGTGATTATCATGACCGCGCACTCAGATTTAGATGCAGCAGTGAATGCGTACCAAAAAGGTGCTTTTGAATATTTACCAAAACCTTTTGATATTGATGAAACTTTAACTCTGGTTGAACGAGCCATTGCACACAGCCACGAAAACAAACGCGAGCAGCTCTCTCCAGAAGACATTCCAGCAGAAACGCCTGAAATTATTGGTGAAGCACCAGCGATGCAAGAGGTGTTTCGCGCCATTGGTCGTCTTTCTCGCTCCTCTATTTCAGTCTTGATTAACGGTGAATCGGGCACGGGTAAAGAACTCGTTGCTCATGCACTGCACCGTCACAGTCCACGTGCTAACAAACCTTTCATTGCGCTCAATATGGCGGCGATTCCCAAAGACTTGATTGAATCAGAACTGTTTGGCCACGAAAAAGGCGCGTTTACGGGGGCAAACAATGTTCGTCAAGGACGATTCGAACAAGCCAATGGCGGCACTCTATTTTTAGACGAAATCGGCGACATGCCATTGGACATTCAAACTCGTTTACTACGCGTTCTAGCTGACGGGCAGTTTTATCGAGTGGGCGGTCACTCTCCGATCAGTGTCGATGTACGAATTGTCGCGGCAACACACCAGAACTTAGAAAAGCTGGTGCACGAAGGTGACTTCCGTGAGGACCTCTTTCATCGCTTAAACGTGATTCGCGTGCAGATCCCGGCACTGCGTGAGCGTAAGCAAGACATTGAAAAGCTTACACAGCATTTTCTTATCCGTGCGGCTGATGAGCTTGGTGTGGAAACAAAAACTCTCCACCCGTCGACCGTGGAGATTCTTAACCGCCTTGATTGGCCTGGCAACGTTCGTCAATTAGAGAATATTTGCCGTTGGTTAACCGTTATGGCCAGTGGTAGCGAAGTGTTACCAAATGACTTGCCAAGCGAACTACTCGAAGAGAAAAAATCCATTTCAGACTCTGCACATGGTAGTTGGCAAGAACAATTGGCGGATTGGGCACGGCATTCACTCGCAGCAGGAGATAAAGAACTACTTTCTTACGCTTTACCAGAATTTGAACGCATTTTATTAGAAGCAGCCTTAGAGCACACTAAAGGTCATAAGCAAGATGCCGCTAAAGTATTAGGCTGGGGGCGAAATACACTCACCAGAAAATTAAAAGAATTGTACTGACAATCACTTACGTGGTGCATTAACAACGAGCGTCGTTTGTCACTCGATATTAATAAAAACATCAGTACAATTGTGGCGCACCACCATCTATGTGATTAGGCGATGTCTACTGCTACGACTCAAATTACACTGCGTACTGCTGTTTTGATTCCATTTGTCATGATCTTCTTACTGGCGATCGGTGTCATTGTCTACGTCCAAAAACAAAGTTACGAAGAAGTGGTCACGGATATCAGTGACAAGCAACTTTCCGTGTTAACCGAAAGTGTCCACGACCACCTCAATAGCTATCTACGTAAGCCTTTTACTGCGGTTATGGCTCTCGCGCACAACGTCAGCTATCACAACCTTTATCGCCCTCACGATACCTCAGACATTCAAAACTACCTGCTGAGTGCATTCAAAAATCTTTACCAATCGATACCGCAGTTGGATGTAATCGCATTTGGTTCAGAAAACGGCGACTTTGCAGGCTTTCGCCGCGAGCTTTCCGACGATTACACCTTAATGGTGCAAGATCGCTACACCGATGGTGATCTGGTTATTTATGGGACCAACCATGTGAGTAACAACATTCGAACGGTTATCTCCCAATACGATCCTCGCACTCGCCCATGGTATAAGCCCGTTGCGGAGAGCCAAAACGCCACTTGGTCTGAAATTTATACCAACGCTGATGAACGCCAGGATATTACGCTATCAGCCATGACGCCGGTGTACAAACACGACCAATTTGCTGGTGTTTTGGTGACAGACATTCGTATCAATACATTCAACGAATTCCTGCGCGAGTTAAAATACAACACTAAAGCGTCGGTCTACATCATGGACCCAGATCATCGTTTAATCGCTCACTCAGGCCCGGGAAGCGTCATCTCATGGGGCACAAAATTTTCGGATAAAGGGCAGCGTTTGCTTGCCGCTGAAAACGCAGACCCGATCATCAAAATCAGTGCGAGCCGCGTCCGGTCTTTCGATCTCAACAACACCAAGCAACCTTATACTTTTTCATTTGAACATGATGGACAACGTATTTTCAGTCGGCTAACCCCGTATCGAGACCAAAATGGCTTAACATGGTTTATTGGCACCTCCATTTCGGAGTCCGAGCTTCTCGGCCTGTTACCAAAAAGCCAGCAAGAGAGTTGGCTCGTTGGCATTATTGTAAGCCTATTTGGGATCGCCATCAGTTGGATCATTTTCAACCGAGTTACCAGACCAATTAACGCGACGGCCGCCGCCGCTCAGCACCTGGCAAATGGGGATTGGGATAGCGGCATGCCAAAGCCTGGTTATGTGTATGAGACAACCGTACTAGTTCATGCTTTTAATGAAATGGCGAACAATCTAAGAGCTTCATTCAAAGCATTGCGTGAACAGTTAGTTTATGACTCTCTAACACGCTTATATAGCCGTCAGGGTTTGGTCGAAATCTGTGAAAATCAGTCTCATCTTTGTCACGGCAGTTTATTTTTACTTGGTATCAACAAATTTAGAGATATCAACGACAGTGTGGGTCATCACAACGGCGACCAGTTGTTGGTCAGCATCGCTGAAAGGCTAAAACAGCAGTTTCGTGACAACGCATTATTGGCTCGGATTGGTGGTGATGAGTTCGCGGTGTTTCTCTCAAATGTCGACACTGAAACCAAAATTAAACAAACCGAGCGTCGATTACAGCAACTCTTTTCCACCCCATTTATGGTGGAAGGCGAGAATGTAGTGATGAAGATTTCACTTGGTATTGTACAAACCCAGCCAAACGAAACCATGCCTTTATGGTTACGCAACGCCAGCATCGCATTAAGTTACGCTAAACAAGACTCACTGACTGGTGTTTGTCACTACAGCCCAGAACTAGCGAGCGCTTCAAAGTTTCGTACGCAAATGCTGACCAAGATCCAAACTGGCATTGAAAACCGAGAGTTTATTCCTCATTACCAACCGATTGTGGATCTCGTCAGTGGCACAGTGTGTGGCGCCGAAGCACTTGCGCGCTGGCATAGCGACTCAGGTATGGTGTCACCATTAGATTTTATCCCAATCGCGGAAGAAAGCGGCATGATCAAAGCCATCGGCCAACAGATTCTGTTACAAGCTTGTCGCGACACTTACCAAGCGATCGAAAGCAAACAGTGGCCGTCGGACTTCCAACTGCATGTGAATATCTCTGTTAATCAACTATCCTGCCCAAGTTTTGTTGATACGGTGACAAGCGTATTGGATATCACGAAATTACCAGCAAGTAACCTCACACTAGAGATCACAGAATCACGTATCATTGATAGCGCACCGACCACACTAGAAAACATGACTAAACTGCGTGAAATGGGTATTGGTATCGCGATAGATGACTTTGGCACCGGCTACTCATCACTGGGTTACCTCCACTCTCTGCCGTTTACCTGCTTGAAGATTGATCGCACCTTCATCAATCAACTCACACAAGAAAACTTAAACAGTTCAGTCGTCGCTGCCGTCATCAATATCACAGCAGGTCTCAAAACTAATGTCGTCGCGGAAGGTGTCGAGGATAGCAATCAAGCACAATTACTGCGCTCTTTAGGCTGTAATCAGGTGCAAGGCTTCTACTACAGCCGCCCTATGCCACTAGAAGAATGGCCAACACATTTGGTGAACATGAAGTAGAAAAGAGCGAGAATCGTTGATTTCCTAGTCATCCTCTACTGACAATCTACCCAACTGTTATTTATACTTAACTGCAAATCTTACCCATGTATTGTCACAGATGATGTTTGGGCCCTGTTCCAGTTCATAACTATCCGGATCGACAAAATGATAACGAAGAACCTTCCTCTTACTGATTTGCACCGTCACCTCGACGGTAACATTCGTACTAAAACGATTCTTGAGCTAGGCCAAAAGTTTGGCATTGCCCTACCAGCGTACGATATTGAGTCTCTCACTCCTCACGTTCAAATTGTCGAAGCGGAACCCTCTCTTGTTGCTTTCCTTTCTAAGCTCGACTGGGGTGTTGCTGTCCTGGGCGATTTAGATGCGTGTCGTCGTGTCGCGTACGAAAACGTAGAAGACGCGCTAAACGCACAAATCGATTACGCAGAGCTGCGTTTCTCTCCTTACTACATGGCGATGAAACACAAACTACCAGTAGCGGGGGTTGTTGAAGCCGTCGTGGACGGTGTGCAAGCGGGTATGCGCGATTTTGGCGTGAAAGCCAACCTGATCGGTATCATGAGTCGTACATTTGGTACTGACGCATGTCAACAAGAACTGGACGGCATTCTGAGCCAGAAAGATCACATCGTTGCCGTTGACCTTGCGGGTGACGAGCTAGGCCAACCGGGTGATCGCTTTGTGTCTCACTTCAAGCAAGTACGCGATGCTGGCCTTGGGGTAACGGTCCATGCTGGTGAAGCAGCAGGTGCAGAGAGCATGTGGCAAGCAATCAATGAGCTGGGCGCAACTCGTATCGGTCACGGCGTAAAAGCGATTCACGATCCAAAACTGATGGATTACCTAGCAGAAAACCGCATTGGTATTGAATCTTGCCTGACGTCAAACTACCAAACAAGTACGGTAGAAACGCTAGAAAACCACCCTCTCAAGCAGTTCCTAGAGCATGGCGTTCTTGCGTGTTTGAACACTGACGATCCAGCGGTTGAAGGCATCGAACTGCCATACGAATACGAAGTAGCGGCACCAGCCGCTGGCCTGAGCCAAGACCAGATTCGCCAAGCGCAAATTAATGGCCTTGAGATTGCATTCCTTTCAGAAGCAGAAAAAGCGGAACTGAGAGAAAAAGTAAAAGATCGCGCTTAAATCCAGCGAAAACATAAAAAAATGCCAGCATCTGCTGGCATTTTTTATATCTTGAATCTGTATCTCTGATTAAATAACACGAGAGAATTGTTGCTGACGCGCCTTCGCTCGCAGGTACTTATCGAAGCTCATACAAATATTACGGATCAACAAACGACCTCGCAGCGTCACACGAATTTCATTGTCATCCACTTCCACCAGCTCATCGTTGATGAAGGTCTGAAGTAGCTGTAAGTCTTCTTTAAAGTACTGATCAAACTTCACTTTAAACTCAGACTCAATGGCTTTCTTGTCTAACTTGAAGTTACAAATCAGCTGCTTAATCACTTCGCGACGGAGCAAATCATCAGAGTCCAGCGAGACCCCTTTCCACAGAGCGTGACGAAGTTCGTTGACTTGAGCGTAGTATTTCTTCAGCTCTTTCTGGTTTTGCGCGTACGCATCGCCGATCATCGAGATTGCAGAAACACCAAAGCCAACCAAGTCACATTCACCTTGTGTGGTGTAGCCTTGGAAATTGCGATGCAAAATACCTTCGCGCTGGGCAACAGCAAGTTCATCGTCCGGCAAAGCAAAGTGGTCCATACCGATAAATTGGTAGCCAGCACCAGTCAGTGTCGCGATGGTGTCTTGCAGAATTGCCATCTTCTCTTCTGCCTTTGGCAGATCTTCGTCTTTAATCTTACGCTGCGCTGCAAATAGCTGTGGCATGTGCGCGTAGTTAAACACGGATAGACGGCCCGGCTGCATCTCTAGTACTTGTTCTAGAGTCTTGGCAAAAGATTCTTTGGTCTGCTTCGGTAAACCGTAAATCAAATCTAGGTTCGTCGAACGAAAGCCTAACTCTTTTGCGCGCGCAACCATCGCAACGATGAACTCTTCATCTTGCTCACGATTCACCAGCTTTTGCACTTCTTTGTTGAAGTCCTGAACACCGATGCTCAAGCGATTGAAGCCCTCACTACGCAGATGATCCAGCATGGTCAGCTCGATTTCACGCGGGTCAACCTCGATACTGATTTCAGCATCGCTGCTAAAAGTAAACTCTTGGCGTAGCAGGCTCATTACACGCGTGATTTGCTTTTCAGAGAGAAACGTCGGTGTACCACCACCAAAATGCAATTGCGTCACGGTGCGACTAGCAAGTAATGCAGCACGTTGACGAATTTCGTGTTCAAGCACGTCGAGGTATTCATCCGCTTTGTGCGAGTGGCGTGTAATGACTTTATTACATCCACAGTAGTAACAAAGCTTGTGACAGAACGGAATGTGAACGTACAGCGATAATGGGCGTTCTGGGTATTGAGTGCATGCCATATCATAATCAGAAATGGTGAACGCTTCATGAAACTCCAGCGCCGTTGGGTACGACGTATAACGAGGCCCGGAATAGTTGTACTTATCCAATACCGCTTGATCCCAGACGATTTGCTGTTTCGATTCAGTGTGTTGATTCGACATGGTGGTACTTTCCGTTAAATGCTAGGGCAACGAAAGCCGTCACCCGATATTCAGAGCCGCTATTTTGCCATACGACGATGACAAGCGTGGCAACGCCGACTGGCTTTTTAAGTATAAAACTAAAGAAGTGCTAGCGTGATCACGATACCCCCATTAGTCATAAGGAGACTATTGAGGGTCGCGCTTAAATCATCTGAATATTGATTTGATTATTCAGTGGCTGGACGTTTTTCTGCAACACTTTGAGCTCCTCAATAATCGCATCAGTGAGGCGGCTTTCCGCTTTATGACGCGTCAAGTTCTGTTGCATACGCTCTTTCTTGGCAAGTTTTTGGCGTTCTTCGCCACGCGCCATATCTTTCACGATGTGGTAAAGCTCAGAAATCGCAGGGTACGTTTTATCGAAATCAACGCGGTCTTCACCTTGTACATAATCCATGATGTTATACACACGGATACTGATTTCAGATAAATCGCACTGGCCTTGAATGCCCGCCTGACACAAGGTATGCACATTCTCAAAAATGTTGGCGTTACGTTTGTCTATCGCCAATTTTTGATGCTTCAGCTGCAATTCCTTTTGCTTTTTCAATTGAAGCAGAAGGTAACCTGCATAAGAAGCGAGTGCGATGATAATCACAACACCAGCAATAGCTAATAAGGTTACATTCATAGCTTAATTATCCTTTATAGTCGTCGAAATTAATGTCGTCGAAATCTGCCAGCAAGTCATCATCGTTGCGCGTGCTTTTCTCAGCAGGTGCAGTGAAGTCTTCCTCTTCTTCAGGTTCCAACAAACCTAGTTGGTCCATTAGCTTCTCAATGCGATCGAGTTTCTCATCGACGAATTTCTGTAGACCTGTGCCCAGGTTTTCACCCGCTTCAATACGGTCTAGCAACACGTTCAATTGCGCGTCATTTTCTAGCATCTCTAGTTCTTGCTCTGCCGACAAACGACGCTCTTGCTTCGTCATTTTCTTCGCAGGTTCAACAATCAGAGGTATTTTCTTTTTGCTGCCTAAGCGCGGGTCGCGATTTTGTGCAGCAGCTTGCTTTTTCTGCTCGTTAACTTCTGAGTTACGGTTACCCGTTTTCAGACCTTTACGCTTTTTAGCACGCTTGCGTAAGCGGCCTTCCACATCAGATTCTGTACGGTTACGAGTTACAACAAACTCAGGTGCACCAGCGGCACCCGGTTTTCTAGATTTTTTACTACGGCTCATTACTGGGGTTTCCTCAGTAAAATTACATCATTACCAATAAATTCGAGTTCGAGCTTATCCCGCTCTGCTAGGAACTGGAACGTGTCACGACTAAAGAACACTACGTGAGTGAGATCGTTCTTATAATGCCATGATTTGAAAGCCTCCACGTCGATGACCATTTTCGTCATCAGGCCTATCCAGCCCCCTGGCTTAACTAAATTCAACCATTGCTTCCACACCAAATCTGGGTGGTAGAGGTGCTCTATCACCTCTGTTGCTGTCATGAAGTCGTACGTTTTTTCTAAAACCGACGTATCAGGGTGGTAATAGAGATCGTACAACGCCATGTTGTGCCCCGCCTCTTCCAGCATCAAGGAGAGCGTTGGGCCAGGACCACAACCAAAGTCGATACCATTTGATTGTGGAGAAATTCGCTCTGTGATCGGGTCAGCAATACGCGACAAAAAGCGTCGGTAACCCAAATCATCGGGGTTGTTCTCATGCAAATCATAGTGAGCTTTTTCGCTTTCCGCATCCAAACGTTGGTCTGGATTTACGAATACCAAGCTGCACTGCTCACATTGAAGATATTCACGACGCTTATCTTCAAAATAATGGTGAGTGCGCTGATTTTGGCATAAAGGACAGGTATGCATGCTGACTTCCTCAAACAGGGATGCGAAACATACCAGAAAGTGAACTCGGATTGGAGTGTTGTTGAGTATTTTTTCAGCAATTTTTGTTAAAAAACTTTGTTTACAACCTATAAAGCTAAATAAGTGCAGTAATCTCAATTCAAGTTACGACTGAGCAAGTCAACGGATATAAAAAAAGCGACAGTCAGACTGTCGCTTTCTAAGTGCCATCAATTGGCGAAACTGTGTTGCACACATTTGGTGCACCAATGATCCCTTTGTTTTTAGAGCTTTCCCTGCCAAAAAGAGTTGTTTTTCATCTTCCTGATGAGTTTTGGCTATCCGTTTACTTCCTGTCTACTGAGCAACTTCCTGTGCCTGATCCGTTTCACTGTCTTAACCGTCAGACGAGATGACCATCCTTATCTGATAGGCTCCCTACCTATCTAAATCCCTTTCTAAATCACCAAGCATCCGAGCTACATCCTTGGAGACCTAAACCGTGGTCTTAAATCCTTACATTCACTCCCTGTGAACGACTTCTACTTTACGCCATCCCGTTATGCTCACAAGTAATGGGTTGAAAAAATAATCCGCCTATTTTTCTAAAAAATCAAAATTATCATTTAATCAAAAACTTAAAAACACTAACAAGAAAAAGCCAACATCAAGTATGGCAAATGTCTCACAAACTGCCGAGCCAACTATCGCTTTCGTATCCAAACTCGACTGTGATATCTGTCACGAACAAAAATGCCCTAGTGGATTCACTAGGGCATTTTTGTACAAGTTGCTCGAACGATGTAGGGACATCTACCCAACCAGCTCAAGATGCAGGATCTTGAGCGATTTAGGTATATTAGTGCAGACCGCCAACGTATTTAGACAGCACTTCGATATCTTCGTCTGTCATTTTCTTCGCGATGTCGCGCATCATGGCATTCATATCATTACCACGGTCGCCATCACGGAATTTTTCTAGCTGAGCTTTGATGTAGTCAGCATGCTGACCAGAAATTTTCGGGAAACCTGAAAGCTCAGTACCATTGCCACGAGGACCATGACATGCAATACATGCGGTTAGGCCACGCTCGGCATCACCAGCGGTATAAAGCGTTTTGCCTTTTGCTACTACATCTTCAGGTGTTGAGTTTTCTGAAACTGGTAGCGAAGCGTAGTAAGCAGATAGGTCTGCGATATCTTCATCGCTCAGTGGCATTGCCATACCACTCATTACAGGATCGTAACGACCTTGTTTACCACCACTTGTCATGCCTAGCTTAAGTTCTTTTAACTGCTTCTCAAGATACTTAGCGTGTTGGCCTGCGAGTTTCGGGTACGTTGTTATTGCACTGTTGCCATCTGCTCCGTGACAGGCGACACAGGTTTGTGATTTTGCTTTACCAGCCTCAATATTACCTTGGGCCCATACTGAGCAACTGGCTAAAAGACTCAAAATTAGCGCTAATTTCTTCATGACATTCCATTATAATTATCAAGCTTCCAGTACCACGGAATGTGAACATACCGCGTACACTCATGGTACAATAGGCGACCTTATGCCGAGCACGGTTATTTTACACATTTTCACAAAAAAGTAATCAATCGACTACACAAAGTCGAGATGGAGTTAACAGTGAGCGTAAAAATTCATTACCAAAATACGCATTTCATCACCAGCGCACCCGATATTCGTCACCTGCCGGAAGACGAAGGTGTCGAAATTGCGTTTGCAGGACGCTCAAACGCTGGTAAATCGAGTGCACTTAACCGTCTAACTAATCAAAAAAGCTTAGCCAAGACATCAAAGACACCTGGTCGTACGCAATTAATCAACCTTTTCAAAGTAGAAGAAGGTTGTCACATTGTCGATCTACCTGGATACGGTTTTGCTCAAGTACCGGTAGAGATGAAAAACAAATGGCAGAAATCTTTGGGTGAATACCTACAGAAACGCGAGTGCCTAAAAGGCTTAGTGGTTCTAATGGACATTCGTCATCCAATGAAAGATCTCGACCAACAAATGATTTTCTGGGCCATCGATAGCCACATTCCTGTGCAGGTTTTGCTAACCAAAGCAGATAAACTAAAAAGTGGTGCACGCAAACAAACTCTACTGAAAGTTCGTAAGCAAGTAGAAACTTTCGGTGGTGACGTTTCTGTTGATGTGTTCTCTTCACTTAAAGGATTAGGTGTCGATCAACTACGTGCAAAACTGGATATCTGGTTTGCACCAGCACTAGCGCACCTGATAGAAGAAGACGAACAAGAGACACCTGCGAGCGATGAAGAATAATTAACAATATTTGTTAAATTTCTTCGACACGGCCCTACCATTTGGTGGGGCTTTTGTTTATCTGAACTAAATAACAGGCAATAAAAATCCCCGCCTTCCTGGCAGGGATAACGGGAGAGAAAAATTGGTAATTATTGTTATGTGACGAAGCATTGCTGAACTGAGATTCGATTTCAATAGGTTAAAAAGCGCTCTTGTTTCCTGTTTATCACCAAACATTCACTCCCAAAACACCCAATAGCATTACAATTCAGACAGTTAAGCCAAGCAAAGCTTCAAAAAGATGTAACTTAGTTTCCTTCAAGAAAAAATAATAGTGTGACTGGCGTAAATTTACAGGATGAATAACGCAATAAATTTGAAGGAAAAATCGAGATTTTGCAGTGACTTAGAAAGGTCAAAAAAGAAGGTTTTTGAAGGCTTACTTTAAGCTACTGATCCAAAAGAATAATTTTCTTTCGCCCAATAAAAAACGCCCCAGTCAAAAACTGACTGGGGCGGCTGAATCAGCCTAATCCAATAACGTGAAACAAAAGGTCTGAAAGATAGAACATCTTACCTCTGTACCCTACGAGTATTAATGTACAACAATTGGTCAGAATTGCAAAGAATTTTTGTAGTTTTTTTTCATGAATTTTTTATTAAGCAACATCAAAGTTAACTTTGCGCTAGCTTTTTTAATCTCAAAAAAAAGCCAGCGTTTGTGCGCTGGCTCATAATTAATTGGTTATTTTGGTCTAAAAGTGACTAATGAGCTTGATCCCAGTTATCACCGTGACCTGCTTCTGCAACCAACGGTACTTTTAGCTCTGCTGCAGATTCCATCAATTTCTGTACTTTACTTTCAATTTCGGACAATGATGACTCTTCAACTTCAAAGACCAATTCATCGTGTACTTGCATTAATAACTTCACACGACCATTGCCTTCTTCCTGAATCCACTGATCAACCAACAGCATCGCTTTCTTAATGATGTCCGCTGCCGTACCTTGCATTGGTGCGTTGATTGCCGCACGTTCAGCAGCTTTACGACGCATCCCGTTGCGCGATTTGATTTCTGGCAAATGCAAACGTCGACCAAAAATCGTTTCAACATACCCTTTATCTGCTGCTGTGCTGCGTGTGTCTTCCATGTACTGCATCACGCCTGGGTAACGTTCAAAGTATGTATCCATGTACGCTTGAGCCTCACCACGAGGAATGCCTAATTGCTTCGCCAAACCAAACGCACTCATGCCGTAAATAAGACCGAAATTAACCGCTTTCGCACGACGACGTTGCTCACTTGAAACGTCCTCAATAGAAACACCCATGATTTCTGCTGCGGTTGCCGCGTGGATATCTTTGCCATCACGGAATGCATCCAACAACGCTTGGTCGCCAGAAAGGTGCGCCATGATGCGTAGTTCGATTTGCGAGTAGTCGACCGCTAAGATTTTATGCCCAGATGGCGCGACAAACGCTTGACGAATACGACGGCCGGCTTCGTTACGAATTGGAATATTCTGTAAGTTCGGATCAGTAGAAGATAGACGACCCGTTGCGGTCACTGCTTGGTGGTAAGAAGTATGCACACGACCCGTTGATGGGTTGATCATCTTCGGCAGTTTGTCCGTGTAAGTTGATTTTAGCTTCGCCAGACCACGGTATTCCAAAATCAGTTTTGGTAGTGGGTAGTCTAGCGCGAGTTCTTGCAGAACTTCTTCATTCGTCGATGGTGTGCCTGATGGCGTTTTCTTCACAACCGGTAAACCCATTTTTTCAAATAGGATGGCTTGTAATTGCTTTGGCGAGTTCATGTTAAACTCTTGCTCTGCAATTTCGTACGCTTTCTTTTCAAGCTCATCAAGGCGAGCGGTAATCTCGACCGACTGCGCACTCAGCTTCATTTCATCGATAAAGACCCCAGTGCGTTCAATGCGCGAAAGAACTGGCACCAACGGCATTTCAATCTCTTCGTAAACTGTCTTCAGGCTTTCATCCTGCTCGATATTAGCAAACAAGCGATTGTGCAGACGAAGGGTCACATCCGCATCTTCTGCCGCGTATGGCGATGCTTGTTCCAGTTCAATTTGGTTAAACGTAAGCTGATTTTTGCCTTTACCTGCAATTTGCTCAAAAGAAATGCAGCTGTGCTGTAGGAAGCGAAGCGCCAAGCTGTCCATATCGTGTTTACCGCCGACACTGTTGTAGATGTACGATTCCAACATCGTGTCGTGCTTGATACCTTTTAGCTCAATGTCGTAACGAGCGAGTACAGACGCATCATACTTTAAGTTTTGACCGACTTTTGCTTTCGCTGCATCTTCAAGAATTGGCTTCAGCTGTTCTAGTACCCAATCACGATCAAGCTGTTCAGGCGCATCTAAATAGTCATGTGCAACTGGCACATAAGCCGCAATACCTTCATCGACAGCGAATGACAAACCAACTAGATTCGCTAGCATGTAATCTAGGTTATCGGTCTCCGTATCAAATGCAAACAGCTCAGCCGTTTGAAGTTTATCTAGCCAAGCATTGAAGGTTTCTTTATCCAGAATTGTTTCATATTGGCTGCGATCGATTGTTACCGCAGAAGTTTCCATCTCGGCTTGAGAAGAAGAAGCTTGTGAAGATCCTGCAAGCTCTACGGCCTCCACAGATCCAGAACCGCCTTCAAGTAGTTCATTCAACCAAGATTTAAACGTCAGTTGGCCATACAGCTTCACTAATTCGTCTTTATTTGGTTCCGCTTTCAGCAATGATTCTGGCGTTTCCTCAAGCTCAACATCCAATTTGATGGTCGCGAGCTCATACGAAAGCATGGCATTTTCTTTGTTGTCGATGAGCTTTTTCGCCATGGTTTTAGAACCACGGAAACCAAGCCCTGCAATATCATCGAGGTTTTCATACAACTTCGTCAGACCACCAATACCTTGCAGTAGTGCGGTCGCTGTTTTATCACCGACACCCGGTACACCAGGAATGTTATCTACTTTATCGCCCATCAGTGCTAAGTAGTCGATGATCAACTCAGGTGGAATGCCAAACTTTTCAACCACACCTTCACGATCCATTACGACGTTCGTCATGGTGTTGATCAAGGTAATGTTATCATCCACTAGCTGCGCCATGTCTTTATCACCAGTACTGATCAATACAGGCATGCCCTTTTGTGATGCTTGGTATGCTAACGTACCGATGACGTCATCCGCCTCGACGCCAGGAACACAGATCAGCGGCAAACCCATTGCACGAATAACATTGTGTAATGGTTCAATTTGACAACGCAGGTCATCCGGCATTGGCGGACGATTAGCTTTGTATTCTGCATACATATCATCACGAAAGGTTTTTCCCTTTGCATCGAAAACCACCGCGATGCGCTCAGACGCAAACTGACGCATCATGCTGCGTAACATGTTCACGACGCCGTAAACGGCATTAGTTGGAATTTCACCATTGCTCATGGTGCCCGGGTAGGCGTGAAAAGCGCGATATAGGTAAGAAGAGCCGTCGATAAGGATCAACGGATTTTCAGGAATACTTGCCATAATTGTCTGTATCCAATTCAGTACTTGAGAGATCTGCCTAGGATGCCATGACTGCTGATCCGAATCTATCTTGTTCGCTCGATCTAGGTCGCGTAAATTTTTCCGACTTTATTCACGAAAACACCAACCCCTGTGGATAACTCTGTTTATAGAAATTATCCACTGGTTATCCAATAACAAAAAACACAAGAAAACATCGACTCAAACCATTGATTTATAATAACAAATTCGCACAACGGCGAGAAGATCAACGATCCTAAAATGATCATCGCATGTGGAAAAGATATTAATAGTGACGTCAAATAGAAATCGTAGAAAAGAAAAAAGCGACCCGAATGGGGTCGCCTAGCAGAAGTGGTAAAGCAAATTCTGTAAATAGAGCAGCTTAACCAAGAAGCTATAAATTACACTGGAAGCAATGTGAGCAATGTCGTGTCAAAAAGAATTCGTGCAAGTTCTCGGAAAAATGTTTCATCACTTCTCAACTTTCAGTTAATTAACTTCTGTTAATAAGTCACTCAACGTCCTTGTGAACTTTCCTCATTCCCTAAGACAGGTTTAATAATAATGATTCTCATTTCGTAGTCAACAGTTAAATGAGAAAAAATCTCATTTATTTTCACATTGCTTTAATGAAATGCACTCGAGATTCTCGAAGATTTACTTTTTCTTCAAACTTTTCAATTATATAGCCATTTCTCAATAACAAGCGAAGCATAGCCGGAAACTGGTTTCGAGATTTCACTTTTAATGTGTTGTAGCCTTGTTCTGCCACCCAATCCTCTTGAGCTTCCAAAAGCAGTTGTGCCACGCCTTCATTTCGAGCTTCAGGGACAACACCACCTAACCAGCTATAGAAAACACCATTCTCTAATTCGTAACCTATTTTGAAGCCGACAATCGTGCCATTTTTTTCTGCAACGAGGATTAAACTGTTTTTCTCTTCTAAACGTTGAGTCATGGAGTCTACCGTTTCTCCTTTCGAAAACTCGGTAACACGCGCCACAACTTGAAGTGCTTCTTCCAATGTGCCTTCACGAATCAGCATTGTCATTGTTCTCTTCTCCAAAATAAAAATACCCAAGCACCTTGGATTGTTACTGTTGTAATCCGCCTGAGGTTACTTGGGTATATACAGACGAACAACTCTTGTTGGTCTGGTATTTCTCACTGAGCGATAATTACTCTTCTGTCGCTTCCGGAGTACGATTTAGGTGTTGAGCAGTTTGTGCATTCTCTTCTGCCAACCACTCAGCAACGTCTTTCGCAAAGTACGTTAAGATGCCATCTGCACCTGCACGTTTGAAGCACAATAGTGATTCCATCACAATTTCACGCTCTTTGAGCCAGCCATTCATGATCGCCGCTTTATGCATCGCGTACTCGCCAGAGACTTGATAAGCAAATGTCGGTACTTGAAGTTCAGTTTTTACTCGGCGAACTACATCTAAGTATGGCATACCAGGTTTAACCATCACCATGTCCGCACCTTCATTGATGTCTAGCGCCACTTCGTGAATCGCTTCATCAATGTTTGCTGGGTCCATTTGGTAGTTTTTCTTGTTGCCGCCTTTTAGATTTGAAGAAGAGCCAACCGCATCACGGAATGGTCCGTAGTAGTTCGATGCGTACTTAGCCGAGTAAGCCATGATTTGAGTATGAATGTAGCCCGCGTTTTCTAATGCTTCGCGGATCTTACCAATTCGGCCATCCATCATGTCTGAAGGCGCAACTACGTCAGCACCCGCTTCTGCATGAGACAAAGCCTGCTTAACCAATACTTCTGTGGTTTCATCATTCATTACGTAACCATCTTCATCGATGATGCCGTCTTGGCCATGTGTCGTGAATGGGTCGAGTGCCACGTCTGTGATTACACCAATTTGAGGAATGTGTTCTTTAAGCGCTCGTACTGCTCGCTGAACCAAACCTTCTGGGTTGTAGGCTTCAGTAGCACATAAGCTTTTAGCGTCTTGGTTTACGACAGGGAAAAGCGCGATTGCTGGAACGCCTAGATTTGCAAGGTATTGTGCTTCTTCTAGCATTAAATCAATCGACAAACGCTCTACACCCGGCATGGACTCCACGCTCTCACGACGATCTTTACCCATAAGAATGAACATTGGGTAAATCAGATCATTAACAGAAAGTTGGTTCTCAGCCATCAAACGACGACTAAAATCGTGCTTACGTAAACGACGCATACGGCGTGCAGGGAATGGACCTTGAATTGATACAGACACCATTTTCTCCTTGTCTGGACGGTTATGATGATCAAATCATCTGGTGAACAAAATCATATCACTCTTGATGCATGTTGCGAGTGACAATCTGGAAAAAGGTAATGAAAAAAACTGAAAATGACCCAGCACTCACACTCAAGTATACTTCGAATACGAAACCAACCATGAAGCACAGAGAGTAACGATGATCGATACCCACGCGCACATCTATGCTAGCGAATTTGATAACGACCGCGATGAAGTAGTACAACGCGCCTTAACGCAAGGCATTAATAAAATCCTGTTGCCAAACATCGATCTGGACTCAATTGAGCCCATGCTAAAAACCGAAGCGGCATATCCTGACGTATGCCACTCAATGATGGGGCTGCACCCTTGTTATGTGGACAGCAATGTTGAACAAACGTTGGAGATCATCCGCGGTTGGTTTGAGAAACACAAGTTTATTGCGGTGGGCGAAATTGGTATCGACCTATATTGGGATAAAACCTATCGTGCTGAGCAAGAAATGGCGTTCGTAGCTCAACTTAACTGGGCAAAAGAGATGGATTTACCAGTCGTTATCCACACTCGTGATTCGATTGAAGAAACACTCACTTTGCTACGACAAGAGCAAGATGCTCGTCTGCGTGGTGTATTCCACTGTTTTGGAGGCAGCTTAGAAGAAGCACAAGCAATCAATGAGCTAGGCTTCCACTTAGGCTTGGGTGGCGTATCAACCTTTAAGAATGGCGGGATGGATAAAGTCATTCCACATTTGGATATGCAGTGGGTCATTTTAGAAACCGACTGTCCATATTTAGCGCCGGTGCCACACCGTGGTAAACGTAATGAACCAGCCTACACTTCTCTCGTTGCACAACGTGTTGCCGACTTGCGTGATGTCGACATCGCAACCATCGATGCCATAACGACTGAGAATGCCAAAAAGCTGTTTAATATTTAATTCACGAGAATTGAA
This sequence comes from Vibrio sp. Vb2960, assembly GCF_033337665.1. Classification (NCBI taxonomy): domain Bacteria; kingdom Pseudomonadati; phylum Pseudomonadota; class Gammaproteobacteria; order Vibrionales; family Vibrionaceae; genus Vibrio; species Vibrio sp. Vb2960. The sequence continues at coordinate 153,098 of NZ_JAWORD010000007.1, forward strand.
AAAAGCGACGAAATCAACGTCGCTTTTTTATCACCTAAACTATTGAATGAACGATTCAACCCGTTGAAATAGTAGAACAATCCATACAAAATTATTGATAAACATAATAATTAACTAGCAACTCTACTTACTTCTCATATCGTCACTTTACTTCGTCCGCTTTGCAAAACTGTCGACAACTCGACACATTATTTTTCTATACTGATTTACGCCCATTAATTAGCACAAATGTAAAACAGCATGAATATGGAAGTTGAAGTGTGTACACATGGTGCTTACTTACAACGCGTACCGCGCAGTTTTTTTCAAAAGCTGCTGGGCATCAAGGAAGTATACGTATGCACAAAATGTGGTTACGTCATGAAAGTTAAGTAATTAGCCCAAGAAAAAACCAACCGCAAAAAAAAAGCGGCTCAATTGAGCCGCTTTTCACATCTAGATTAGCCTTATTCTTCGGTTTCCGCTTCTACTTCTTCGCTTCGACGAGTATAAAAACGCGCGAAGAACAAACCGACTTCAAACAGTAAACACATCGGAATAGCGAGTAAGGTTTGCGAGATCATGTCTGGTGGCGTTAACACCATACCTACGACAAACGCAGCCACTATAATATAAGGACGTTTCTGTCTTAAATCTTCTGGTGTAGTGGCCCCAGTCCAACACAACAAAATAATCGCAACAGGCACCTCGAATGCGATACCAAACGCCATAAATAGCGCCAGCACAAAGTCGAGATAACTCGAGATATCAGTTGCAAACTCTACTCCACCAAGAGAGATGGCGGTAAAGAAGCCAAACACCAATGGAAATACCACGAAGTAGGCAAATGCCACTCCACAGTAGAACAATAGCGAACTAGAGAACAGCAGTGGCATGATCAATCGACGTTCATGCTTGTACAAACCTGGCGCTACAAATGCCCACACTTGATACAAGATAAACGGCACCGCAATAAATACCGAAGCAATTAACGTCAGCTTAAGTGGCGTAAAAAAAGGTGACGCTACATCCGTAGCAATCATGGTCGCGCCTTCAGGTAGACGCTCTACTAAAGGTGCGGAAACAAACTCGTAAATGTGGTTAGAGAAATAAATTAGTCCGACAAACACGACCAACACTGCGAGGATTGAACGCAGTAGTCGGTTGCGAAGCTCCAACAAATGACTAATTAAAGGTTGTGTCTGCTCGACGGTAGACATGGCAAACCTCTTATTAAAAACCAGATCAAAAAGGAGCTACCAATCACTAGTAGCTCCTCCTAATGAGACTATTCGGCTTTCTTATCTGCCGCTGTAACCTTGCTCTCTTGCGCTTTCACGGCCTCTTCGACTGCTGGCTCTGTTTTTACAGGCTCAGCCTCTGAATCGGTGTTCTTTGCGTAAGGACGATTTACAGATTGCGCTGCCTTCTTCAACTCTTCAACTGAAGATTTCAACTCAGGGGACAAATCATCCATCCCCATTTGTTCTGCTTTGCGCAAGTTTTCTTGCAGCTCTTGGACTTTCAGCTCGTGTGACAATTCGTCTTTGACGCTATTTGCCATACTCTTAGCGGCACCGATAAAGCGAGACACGCTGCGAATAGCATGAGGCAAACGCTCCGGCCCAAGAACGACCAGACCAACAACAGATATTAATACCAGTTCCCAAAAACCGATATCAAACACGTTTTACGCCTGCTCTTTGTCTTTTTTCGTTTCAGGAGCAGCTTCTTTTTTCTGCTGCTCTTCTAGACTTTTTGGTTCGAAGTCTGCGTCTTTGTCATTTTTCGCAGGTTCATCTTCGCTCATCGCTTTTTTGAAGCCCTTAACGGCACCACCCAGATCGCCACCGATACCGCGTAGTTTCTTTGTTCCGAATAGCAATACAACAATTACAGCAATGATTAGAAGTTGCCAAACACTGATACCACCCATTCTCTTTACCTCGGGTCTTTAAACAAACAAAAATATTTCAAGAGTTTAACGTCTATTGACGATAAGCTCGCCAACTAAGCAGCCAAAATGTGACACCTGCGATACCGCAGGCCAACGAAAGCTGCTCAAAAGCATCGTTCACCAATATTGCCGAGCATACGACTAAAGTAGCGCCAACGCCAAACAAAAACTTTCCTGTCGCCTGCTGGCGCTTGCTCTGGCGATACCCTTGATAAAGCTGATCCATACGTTGATTCATCGCTTTACCTTGTTTCAGGCTATCGTAAAGTAGCTCTGGCAGTTCAGGTAATTTCTCTGCCCAAAATGGTGCGCGGTCTTTAATCGCATTCACTAGAGCTTGTGGCCCAACTTGATTCATCATCCATTCCTCCAGGAATGGTTTTGCGGTCTCCCACAAATCAAGTTGAGGATATAGCTGCCTACCAAGCCCTTCCACGTACAACAGCGTTTTTTGCAACAGTACAAGTTGTGGCTGAACCTCCATATTGAATCGACGTGCCGTATTGAACAAATTCAACAACACATGACCAAAGGAGATTTCGCACAATGGCTTAGCAAAAATAGGCTCACACACAATGCGAATCGCGAACTCAAACTCATCGACATTGGTATCCGCAGGCACCCACCCTGAATCCACATGTAACTCAGCCACTCGGCGGTAGTCACGATTGAAAAACGCCAGGAAGTTTTCCGCCAGATAACGCTTGTCTTCGCTATTAAGTGTACCAACGATTCCGCAATCTAGCCCTATCCACATTGGGTTCTCTGGATGTTCGGGTTTGACGAACACATTACCCGGATGCATATCGGCATGGAAAAAGCTGTCTCGGAACACCTGAGTGAAGAACACACTCACACCGCGTTCCGCGAGCAATTTCATATTGGTGCCATTTGCTTTCAAGCCTTCAATATCAGAGACTTGAATGCCATATATTCGCTCAGAAACCATGACAGTTTCATTACTGAAGTCGGGAAAAACTTCAGGAACATACAATTCTTCGCTGCCCTCAAAGTTGCGGCGCAACTGAATGGCATTCGCCGCCTCACGTCGCAAGTCGAGTTCATCAAGCAGGGTTTTCTCGTACTCACGCACGACTTCAACTGGTTTTAAACGACGTGCTTCAGGCATCGCTCCGGCGACTATACGCGCCATTCGGTGCATCAGTTTTAGATCTGAATCAATGACTGGGCGAATATCTGGGCGGATAACCTTTAATACCACTTCTTGGTTAGTGTCTTTTATGCGCGCAGTATGTACCTGAGCAATCGACGCAGACGCCAGTGGTTTGATATCAAACTCGGTAAACCATTTTTCTAACGGACCACCTAATGCTTGCTCCATCTGCTTTTTTGCCAACTCGCCATCAAAAGGCGCGACTTGGTCTTGAAGTAAAGCTAGGGGATCAGCGATATGCGGAGGAAATAAGTCACGGCGCGTCGACATCATCTGACCGAACTTAATCCAAACCGGCCCCAGCTCTTGCAGTGCTAAACGCAGACGTTCACCGAGTGGTTTTTCTGGATGCTTGTTCTTAATCCAAAACAAGCTTTTGCGCAGTAAAAGCGGAGCTTTGGTCAGTTGGTGATCGGGAAGCAGCTCATCTAAGCCGTATTCCAGTTGTACTTTGGCGATGTGGTATAAGCGCTTTAGTTCTGCTGGCGTCATGGTTTCTCCAATGCAGGCTTATCTGCATCCAGCTTATTCAGCAAAGCCGTTAAACGAGCTTCAATGCGAGAAGCCTGGCTGCGAACCTCATCAACTTGGTCGCAGAAATAGGCCACTTCTAACGGAGCGGGAGCCAGTTTCCATTCTTCAGTCACTACTTGTGCAAGATGACGCTGGTGTTTTTCTGCTTGAGACGCAAGAAAGTTGCCGATGTTTTTTGAACCTTGCACAAAGGTATGTGCGGCGACATCGCCAGTCACGCGAGACAACCACTCTTCAACATCTGGTTTGCAATCCACCATCAACTGAGAGAATTTCTGCGCCAATTGAATATCGCCTTCAAGTTCAAGTTTATCTTGTTTAATAAGACGAGTGATGTTGGCCTGATCGCGCAGCTCTGGTAATACACTCAAGTTGAGCGATAGATAGCAGTTAGGCTGCCCTTCGTAATGACCGAGCACATCAATTTGCTGACTAAAAACGAATGTCAGTGTTTTATTGATCTCTTTCAGGTGAACTTGAATAACTTGACCTTTTAGACGCGCTAAACGACGGCCCAATGCAGGGTCGTCTTTGATCAGTGTATTCAGTGACGTTTCAATCACAGCGGTGATAAGTGGTTCAAATGGCATGCCGTTAACCCTTAGAATTTATAACCGCGATGCAAAGCCACAATACCACCAGTTAAGTTGTAGTATTTGGTGTTTTCAAAACCTGCGTCTTGCATCATGCCTTCCAGCGTTTCTTGGTCTGGATGCATACGGATTGACTCCGCTAGGTAGCGGTAACTCTCTGAGTCATTCGCAACTAGCTCACCGATTCTCGGCAACAAGTGGAATGAATATGCATCGTATACTTTAGATAACGGCTCTAGCACTGGTTTTGAAAATTCCAACACCAATAGGCGGCCGCCTGGCTTCAGTACGCGGAACATTGAACGAAGCGCTTTGTCTTTGTCAGTCACATTACGCAAACAAAAACTGATGGTGATGACATCAAAATAATCATCTGGGAACGGCAGTTCTTCTGCGTTGGCTTGAACGTAATGCACGTTACCCACAATACCGTTATCACGCAGTTTATCGCGACCAACGTTAAGCATTGAGTTATTGATATCGGCAAGGATGACATGGCCTTCATCGCCAACAATGCGCGAGAATTTCGCCGTCAAATCCCCCGTACCACCACCTAGGTCAAGAATACGTTGGCCAGGGCGAGCGCCACTACAATCGATAGTGAAGCGCTTCCAAAGGCGGTGAATACCACCTGACATCAGGTCATTCATGATGTCGTATTTTGTTGCCACGGAGTGGAATACTTCGGCAACCTTGGTCACTTTTTCGTCTTTTGCCACTGTAGAGAAACCAAAGTGAGTGGTTTCATTCTCTAACGCTGTATTGGATTGCAAACTTGTGTCCGTCATTCTAATTCCTCTTAGGCAGCGCTTTCCTCTACGGGGCGTTTGTTGACAAATAAAATCGCCCACTGCACTGCGGGCGATTAGTTTACTTTATCCTCAGCCGGATGTCTTTCTACTAACGGGTCATTTTCTGAAAATGCATCACTCTGCGCTAACTGCGCGAGGTCGGAAGAAATCGGTCGTTTAATTTCAACTCCCAAGTGTTTAAAGCTTTCGGCTTGGCGAATCACATTTCCGCGCCCTGTGGCAAGCTTGTTCATCGCACCTTGATAGCTTTGATTCGCCTTATCCAGCGCACCGCCAAGCCCCTCCATGTCGTCTACAAACAATCGTAATTTGTCGTAGAGTTTTGTCGCACGCTGCGCAATCATTTTAGCGTTTTCATTTTGGCGTTCATTGCGCCATAGATTATCAATGGTGCGCAGTGCCACCAGCAACGTTGTTGGGCTCACCAAAATGATGTTTTGCTCCATCGCGTCTTTGATCAAACTTGGATCGGCTTGAATCGCGACTTGGAACGCAGGCTCAACCGGAATAAACATCAGCACATAGTCCAAACTCTGAATACCTTTGAGTTTGTGGTAGTCCTTCATGCTTAACCCTTTAATATGTGCACGTAGAGCAGCTAAGTGCGCATTCAAAGCCTGATCGCGCTCAGCATCAGTTTCGGCGTTGAAGTAGCGCTCATAGGCAACCAACGCCATTTTGGAATCTACAACCACTTGTTTGTTCTGTGGGAGATGAACAATAACATCAGGTTGGTAACGCTTGCCTGCTTCATTTTGTAAGTTCACCTGAGTCTGATATTCGTGCCCTTCACGCAAGCCAGATTCGGCAAGTACCCTAGCGAGCACCACTTCGCCCCAGTTACCTTGCTGTTTGTTGTCCCCTTTCAACGCTTGGGTCAAATTAACCGCTTCGCGCGTCATTTGCTCGTTCAAACGTTGCAGGTTTTTCAGCTCATGCACTAAGGTATGGCGCTCTTTAGCTTCTTGGCTAAAGCTGTCATTTACGTGCTTTTTGAACCCTTCTAACTGTTCTCTAAGCGGTGACAACAAGCCTTCTAAACTCTGACGGTTTTGCAAATCGACCTTCGCGGTTTTTTCTTCAAACAGTTGATTTGCCAAGTGCTCAAATTGTTGTTTCAAGCGTGCTTCTGCTTGTTCTAAAATTTGCAGTTTTTCGGCATTAGCTTGGTTAATTTGCTCATGGCGAGCTTGCTGTTCACGCAGCTGCGTTTCTAGACGTGATTTGTGTTCACGCATTTGGCCAAGCTCATCAAAGTATTGCTGGCGCTCTTGCTTTACAGCCTCGAAGTAACGCAGTTTTTCCATAGCTGCCATCAGCTTTCCGTGCGTTTGACGCACTTCAAACGCGGCTTTATCGCGCTCATCATCTAATTCATCCAACTCTTGCTGAGCATCGGCAAGGCTTTGCTTGACCTGTTCAAGTTGCTGTTGATGAAGCTGTTTTTCTGAAAAAAGTTGTTGCTCGAGAAGCTGAGTTTGGGTGATAAAACGCTGTTTCACCCACCAACCGGCAGCGACACCACTAAGCGTGGCAGCACAAAGAGAAGAGAGAATGAGAGATTGGTACTCAAGAATCCATTGCATAATAGCGAGTTAGCCTGTGTTTTGTATCTATAACAATGGTATTTAGACACTGGATAAATGTCCAGTTTGTTGGATGAAAAATCCTCGCATACACTAGGCCTTCCTATAATATTCTTTCTTCCGCTCAAATTATCCAAACCGAGCGGCACATCATCACGCAGAGGCATCATGAACGAGCGTCGCGCCCTAGGATTTGGGCTCTCAGCAGTATTACTTTGGTCTACCGTTGCAACCGCATTTAAACTCACGCTGGCAGAATTTACGCCGATTCAAATGCTATGCATTGCCAGCATCGTCTCTGCGATTGCACTAACAGTAATCTGTGGTGTGCAAGGTAAACTGGGCCAGTTAAGCGCTACATTTTTCTCAAACCCTTGGTATTACCTACTGCTTGGGTTGATTAACCCTTTGGCGTATTACGTTATTCTGTTCAAAGCATATGACTTGCTGCCCGCATCTCAGGCTCAAGCGATCAACTACAGCTGGGCCATCACCTTAACGCTAATGGCCGCTGTTTTCTTAGGACAAAAGATCCGTGGTAAGGACTGGCTGGCTTGCGGTTTTAGTTATGTCGGCGTGATAGTGATTGCCACACAAGGCAATCTTTTAGGCATGGAATTTGAGAGCCCGTTGGGTGTTGGTCTTGCGCTGCTATCAACACTGCTGTGGGCCGGTTACTGGATTTTAAATACCAAAAATAAGGCGGACCCTGTGGTTGGCGTTCTGCTCGGCTTTTTGGTCGCTATTCCATTCGCCATTGGTTTAAGTCTTTATGAAGGTGCGAACTGGCAGATGATCTCAGCTAAAGGCTGGGCAGCGGTGACGTATGTCGGACTGTTTGAAATGGGGATCACTTTCGTTTTGTGGCTGAGCGCACTCAAATCAACGCAAAACACCGCGCGTATCAGTAATCTGATCTTTGCTTCTCCATTTATCTCACTCATGTTGTTAGCTACCATCATCGGCGAAGAAATTCATCCTTCAACCTTGATTGGCCTGGTATTGATCATCAGTGGCTTAGTCATTCAGCAAGTCTCATGGGGCAAGAAAACCAAAGCGGTAAACGCTTCTTAATCACCTATCAAAAGCCCTAAAAAACGATGCAATAAGTTGGATAAAAAAGAGATATAGATAACATTTTAATGATAGAAAGCACTTTACGCTGCTAGGATTTAGCTACGCGTTGGATACGATACTCACAAAGCCCAATAGCTTACGCTAGATTCTAATATAATTACCTTTGGGCGATTTAGGACTCGTTATTAATTATGTTTCGCTTCGCTATTCCTTCGCCTTTGATGGCAGACTGGCAACACGTTCTGCGACAATGCTGTGATGTAACTCAAGCTCAGGGACAGCTTTATACTCTGAGCGATACTCAGCAGTGGCTATCGACTGAGGTGTCCACCTCAACCCAAAATCATCGTGCTATCGTCGATGTGATAACGCAAGTTGTCGATCACTTTACGCCGACAGATTTTACAGTTAGCCATACCCCCTTTGAAGAGCAAACCTTGAGCATTGGACCGATTTGGCTACCTAATGGCGAATTGCTTGCCGTACTGACATTGACTCACCCTAATGATCAATCAACGGTTGTTTCGGCATGGCTAAGCGCAATCGCGGGGCGGATCAGCTTTGATATCAACTTGCACTGTCAGCAAGAACAAACGCGACATCAAAGCGCGGAAATAAAGCCAACACCAACACTACAAGAGTTTATCGACTGCCTTGAAGACCACGTGTGGATAAAAGGCATGGATGGCCTTTATTCGATGACCAACCGAAGCGTAGAAAACGCGTGGCAAAAAACCAACAGTGAAATCATTGGAAAAGACGATTTTGCCCTGTTTAGCCATGAACGTGCGGAAAAATTCATTGATGCCGATAAATTGGTGGTAGCCACTGGCACGCAAAATATTGTTGAAGAATGCCGTCAAATTGATGAAAACAATAACCCCACTTGGCTAGAAACCATTAAGTCTCCTGTCCGTGATCATGCGGGAAACTTAATCGGCATTCTGGGGATGACACGTAACATCACCCGCCGAAAAATGGTAGAAACGCAGCTCTCCTTAGCGTCCCAAATTTTCAACAATTCGCAAGAAGGCATGGTCATTACAGACCGCAATGCCAACATCATTGATGTAAACACGGCTTTTACCCAAATTACAGGCTACCGCTCTGAAGAGGTGATAGGAAAAAACCCACGAATTCTGCGCTCAGGCCATCATGATCAAGGTTTCTATCAACAGTTGTGGCATCAACTCGAAAACAAAGGCCAATGGAAAGGCGAATTCATCAACAGAAAGAAAGATGGCAGCATTTATCCGCAATTAGCGACCATTAGCGCCGTAATGGACGATAAAAACCACCTTATTAACTACATTTGTGTGTTTGAAGATATCTCTGTGCGTAAGGCACACGAAGAAAAGCTGCAGCGCATGGCTTTTTACGATCCATTAACCAATCTACCTAATCGCACCCATTTACTTAGCTTACTCGAGCAACACATCGAAACCGGACACAAAAACCAGCAGACGTTTGCCACCCTATTCTTAGATATCGACCATTTCAAACACATCAACGATAGCATGGGCCACTTCTGTGGTGACCAATTGCTGTCTAAGTTAGCGATTCGTTTGCAAGATGTGCTTCACCTCAATGCGCATGTGGCTCGCATTGGCGGCGATGAATTTGTGATTATTTTGCCAGACATCCATAGTGATGTTGCCTTATTGGAAACCGTCGGCGATATTCTAAGCGTATTCCAGCAACCATTCGACTTGGCAAATCACGACTCACTTCGTGTCTCGACCAGTATTGGTATTGCCTTGTACCCAAGAGACGGTCAAGACAGTGAAACCTTACTGAAAAACGCAGACACCGCGATGTACTTAGCGAAGAAAAATGGACGCAACGGCTACGCGTTTTACTCACCGGATTTGACCGATAAATCCGTATCCCATGTACGCATTCAATCCGCTTTGCATCAAGCAATAGAAAAACAACAACTCCGGTTAGAATTCCAACCGCAATACAACTTGGAACAAAATTCGATTGTCGGCGTGGAAGCTTTATTACGCTGGCAGCATCCAGAGTTTGGCCTTGTACCACCAGCAGACTTTATTCCAATTGCAGAAAAAACAGGGCTGATTCAAAGCATTGGTGAGTGGGTGTTACAACAAGCTTGTTTGCAAGGTAATGCTTGGCTGGACCAAGGCATCGAGTTTGGCAAAATCGCCGTCAATGTTTCTGCGTTGCAGCTTCAGCAGTCAAATTTCATTCAGCGATTAAGTACTATCCTCGATAACACCGGATACCCTGCCCAACGGTTAGATTTGGAGATCACAGAGAGCTTTTTACTGATCGACCCTCAACAAGCCATTGCATCGTTAAATCAATTACGAGAACTGGGTATTGAGATTTCTCTGGATGACTTTGGAACTGGCTATTCGTCTTTGTCTTACTTGAAAGGTTTGCCAATCAACAAACTGAAAATTGACCGCTCATTTGTCAGTGATGTCCCAAGTAATAGTGACAGCAACGCGATTGTGAATGCCATTATTGCCATGGGAAAAACGCTGTCGTTGAAAGTCGTCGCGGAAGGGATAGAAACTCGGGAACAAGCCGATTATTTATTCGAAAAAGGCTGTATTTATGGTCAGGGATATTTATTTAGTCAGCCAGTGAGCGCTGAAAAACTGTTTCGTTGAACCAGCTTGCTCCTCAAGTCACTCTCGCGGTGCCACGTCCGCGGAGGTGATTTGTTTTGCTTGATTTTGGGTTGATTGGCATAGCTCTAGACGATCAACCAAAATATTGATACAAACCAGCAACGGCACACCGATCAATAGTCCCATTCCGCCCCAAAGCCAGCCCCAAAAAACAAGCCAAACAAAAATCACTAACGGGTTTAAGTTAAACCTTTTCCCCAATAGTGTTGGTGTAACAAACTGACTTTCAATCAAATTGAGCAGTAAATAGATAGACACCACCGTCAGCATAAAACTGACCGACTCCAACTGAAGATAAGCAACAAAGCCAAAGCTCACCATGGATATGACAGGGCCGAGGTACGGCGCAAAATTCATCACGCCTGCAAATGCGCCCCATAGAAATGGATCTTCAAGGCCTAGAACAAAAAACACGGCCCCGACACTCAACCCCAGCCCAGCATTCACTAAAGTGATGGTGCCAATGTATCGAGATAGGTCTTTCTGTAGCGCTTTGACCAACTCAATCGCTTGGCGCTGTTTGGCGAACCCATGTAAGTAAGACACTGACTTTCGAAATAAGCTTCGTCCATGATTGAGCATAAAGTAAACCATAAACAGCACGATCATCGCTTGTGTCAAAATCGTCGGCGTAGTGGTCGCGAGCGTTTTTACCAAAGAAAATACGGTGTTGTTCCCGACCTCATCCATACTCATATCGTTGGCGATATTCAATGGAGTATTAAGGTGATCAGCCGAAGCTTTAGTAACTTCGCTTACTTCTTGCGACACATTTTTCACGATACTGGGCAGCTCAGACCACCATTGCTTGGCGGGCTCCGACATGGCGGCAAGACCAATAATTGAGGCGCCAACGAGGAATGACAGCGTCAACACGACGGTAATAGCACGTGGTAAACCTTTGTCTTCAAGATAATTAATGAAAGGGCTGCACAGCAGAGAAATAAAGGTGCTAAGCACAATAGGTAACAATATTGGCTTGGCAAAATACAGCCCTGGGACGAGTAACAGGACGAGAAGCGTTGCACCAATCGCAGTGTTGGCAGGAATGTTCAATTTCGCTGTCATAATAAGCTCAGAATCGGTAAGAAAATTTTGCGGTGAAATCCGCTATTAGAGTGGTTCGCCCTCTGTCGTCGCAGCGTTGCTTACTTGTGTTGCTGCATTTCCATTTTGCTCCGCATCTGACTCATCCAGAGAAGCTGCCGCGACCGGCTTTGTGAGCGAATCGGTAATATCAGACACGCTGCTAACCAATAGCCCCATTGACGAAATAGAAGAAGTCAGTCGAGACAATCGACCTGCTTTTGCTGCGGTAACGGCAACGACAGCACTAATGCCTAATGTCGTCCAAGGGTTTTCTCTCACAAACTTCTTGGTGGTAAACGTGAACATTTCCATCGACAAACAACATTGCTCTAGAGATGCTTTACCTTCCATCCGCTTGATCCGCATGGCTCGATTGAGCTTTTGTAGCGAGCGCATCCCACCCCTCCTGTAATTGTTCTGTCGTATTTTTGAATCCAAGAAATCCAACTAAACGCTTCTGCCACCAGGCTAAAGCAAATAATGCCAAGCCTAATGATGTGATAAATACACCCACGGCAACATATACGTTGGCAGTTAACTGATAAGCCACCACCCCAGAGGCAAGGCACAAACTGAATACGAACAATACCGACAATAGGGTAAAAACAACGGTACACAGCAAAATCTGACGCACTGCGGACACGTTAACTTTCATCTCCAAGAGGAACAAATCCAACGTTGAACCTGACCATGCTTTTAGCGATTTCGTCAGTTGGTCCAATTGCGCAAGAATGCTGCTCAAACCATTAATGGTTTGTTGGATATCCTGTTCTTCTGCCCCATCAGGGGCTCGGCCGCTGTCTGAAGCCGCCGAGCCTGATTGCTGATTGGTAACTTGCCCTGAGTTATTCATGTGAAGCCTCGCCTTTCTGTTGTGTGGCTTAATCCTTGGTGACCACTATTATTTGATCAGCTTCGAAACCGCCCAACCAGCAAGGAAGGCACAACCTATGCTCAGCAATGGGCGCTCCTTGATTACATTTTCTGCCGACTTAGTCGCCTGCTGAACTTGCTGTGCACCGACATCCAGCTTCTCTTTGGCTTGATCTTTCATCGCGCCAACGGCTTCCGTCGTGGCTTGTTCCGCTAAGTGATATGCTTCTTCTAACTGCTCTTGAGGTTTTACTGTGCTTTCTTTTGTAGTAGCCATAACTAGCCTCCATTAATGAGTTGAATAGTGAATCAAGTGAAACAATGTTTGACCTCACTTACTCCCTACAAAGCCATATCCATGCCAGAATTTTAAGTTGTTGTTTTTTATTGATTTTATTTTTATTTCGATAAAAAGCCGTATCTGTACGTGTAATTCTTTCCAGGCTTTCCCCGCCATTCTTGTAATTTTTTCTTAGCGCCTTACCGACTGTTAGCAAGTTATTGCAAAACAAGATATTAAGTCACTGATTAATAAGACTTAAAGTTCATTGGCATACAACCTGCAACTGAAGACGAAACATCGTGTTTGTATTCCATACGCTCAAACACCCCTATCACCAGTAAATAAGGAGTGGCATATGAAAAATGAAAACATCGCCTCAATCATTGAGCTTATCGAAAGCGGAAATGAAATTTACAACAAGGCCATCGAGAACATCGACAACACTTCTTTGAATAATGTGTTGGTAGAACTGCTCAGAGTACGTGAGCGTGCAGTCATTGAGCTCACTCCCTACTCTCTAGCAAGTAACAATGAAGAATCTGCCGACGACACTCCGGTTTCCTACACCATCAAGGCGCGTGAGGTCTACAGCGACGTGATGAAGGAAGTGTCCTCTGACAAAGAGTCTATGTATTTAGAACAGCTTGAAGGTGTCGAAAGCAAGGTACTCAAAGAGATTGAGAATTTGATTACTTCCCACCCAGAGCAGGCGGATAACTCGGTTCTGCTGAAAGTTCGTAGCGATATAAAAAGCTGCAAAGAAAAACTCAGCAGCATCAGCCTTATTAGCTAAAACTTGATGGTCGCCTTTGCAATAAAGCTCGGTATTGATCAAAGAAATGGCCAACTTGCTTTGGCCATTTCTGACAAGCCCACAGGCGCATTAACATAACCATCACGAGAAATGTCCCACGACAATAGTCATAAATAAAGAGGTCACTATGACATTGGATAACAATCGAGTAAGGGAGCTACTCGTAAAAATGACACACCATCGCCAAACGTGTTTGCCTCTCGTTAACCCGCAATCACATATGACACTCGCAAGAGCGGCATATCGATTCGTGAAAATAGAAAAAGTGATGATCAAAAAGATGGCGAAGCTGTTCTTCGATCAAGATGGTGAACAATTCATTGCAGAAAATGCCACCGAATACGGCGTTGCCGAGTTAGGCAATTACAAAGAAATGCATTTTATGAATAAATTACTGTTAGATGATTTAAAAGCCCTGCTTAGAGCCATTGACGACACCAACTTAACCGCACTTGTTTCTTATTGGTTAGCTGCTTTACAAGTTGAAAACGATGAAATTGAAAAGCACTTACCTCAGGGTGAGTAATTGTACTCGCCCTTCTTTCTTTCACTTTGTTTAACCCTCATCCCCAATCAACCTAGTAAAAGGTGCAGATAGAAAAAAGCCGCTGCATCTACTACGCAGCGACCTTGATAGCCTTTTTACGACGCACACCAAATCATCAAACAACACAGAAAAAGCGCCATGTAGAATACGAAGCAAATGGCGCGTTATCCGCGGATTACAGTGTTAAAGCGAAGCTGATTTACGTCTCTGGCCTGGAACAAATACGTTCAATGACTTTGGACGCAGCTTGATTGCCAGTTGCTCATCAGAATATAGTTCACCATCAATCACATACTCAATCGGTTTATTCGCAGAAATAGTGACGCTCTGAGCCGTCGCGTATTGAAAATGTGTCGATTCTTCCTGTGCGCCTACGCTCGTTAATGTCAGATCCGACAATGCGATAAGACGTCCGCCTAAAGACTCGGTGTTATCTAAATATGTGATATGCAGCTTGCCATCATCAGGCTGCGGCGCATCACCACCTTGGGCAAGCAACGTACTAAATGGAGCGATATTCGCAACGACAAAACTATGGACTTCAAGCGTTTGTGTATTATTGTCGTATTTTCCATCTTCAGTTGGAGCGTCTAACGAAACGGTTAAAGCTTGCGTTTCTTCCGCCACTACAGCATTAAAAAAGCCGGTGAGGTAAGCGAGTTGTCCAAAAACATTTTTCTCTTCTCGCTGAGCGTGCTCGATCATCTTCTGTTCTAGCCCAATACCTAAGACCAACAAAATAAGCCGCTGATTACAGTCCGCAGTATCAATACGTTGGCAGTGTCCGCCAAGCAACGCTTCACACGCTTTTTCGACCGGTGAGAATTTTGCGCCAACGCCATAGAGCACATGACATAACGCATTGGCAGTTCCGAGCGGAACAATACCGAGTTTGAGGTCGGTATCCACCAATTGGCTCGCCACCTCTGTTACTGTGCCATCGCCACCAGCTACGATGATTTGCTTAGCTCCACTTTCTTTTGCCTGTTGTGTTAGCTGCTCGGCGCTGAGGTTTGTGGTGGTTTGATGAATACTCAAGCGATATTTTTTGGTTAGCTCACGAATCAAGTGCTGTTCGTTTTCCTCCCATTTGCCGCCACCTGCAACAGGGTTAACCACCATCCAAGTGGATTGATCCAGCCCCAGTACGCCTTTTTCACTGATCGCTCGTAACGTCCTAATCTGTAATTTATTCAATCTCGCGGTACTGCGTACGTCATTGATTTTTTTCATCACGGATTCAACCGTCAGTGACGGGTCTTTGCTCAGTAAATACGCCGCCACAACAAACACTGAACGACCACGCCCTAACGCACAATGCACAACCACGGCCCGCGAGCACGAGATTTGAGTATCAATCCAGTTAATCGCATGGCGAAGGCGCTCTAGCGTTGGGGCTTTGTGGTCGAGTACCGGAATCGAAAGGTAATGAAACTGCTTGTCGGTCATCGCGCTTTCAAGGCCTGCAAATTCTGCGGTGACATCGACAATACAAGAGATCTCATTGGATTCGAGAAAATCTAAGTCACTCTGAAACAAACGGCGAGATAGGTATAGATTGTCGCTGACTTTTTGGATTGGAGGTACAGTATCACGCCGTCTTTCCCAGGCGTTATACGCTCTAGCCCCCAATAAAAATGGAATGAATGCCCAGCGAATCCACCTGACAATCTTGCCATCTTGGTTTTTTCTAAAAATAGAGGGAATGTCGAATACGTAGGCTACGCTGACCAACGCTAAAGAAAGAGATATCCACAAGAACAGCAGACTAACGATAATTTGAGGCGTATAGATAGCGGCCAATAAACTGATCAGAGCGCCAAGAATATAATATTTGATGATAAACATTCGCTCTCCTTGCCTTCAGCGAGTGCACTTTTTAGTGGAAGTTAGAATACGCGGGGGATTGAGCTTGGATACATGAACTTGAGTAAACGCCTTGATTGAGTGCCTTCCCGTGCCGAAATGGCACGAAAAGGTCCAACACTCTACCTAGCTTGCCATCTCTTCAACATAACCATCCGCTAGTTTCATTTTCTGCTTATCGGTCATTACCTTACCGGCTAACTGGAAGAAACGCTGCTCTTCTTCCTCAAGATGGTGCAACACTTTGTGACGCAAGGTTTTCATTAGGTTGAGCCACGCTGGCGAGCTCATATCGGTTGCATCAAGCTGTGCAATCACTTTATCAATTTCATGATGCTCTGCGATGCCATGGCGAGTGAGATCAATGGTCTTATCGCTATCTATTAAAGGCGCGTAGAAAAATCGCTCTTCTGCCGCTGCGTGCTGTTCGAGTTCCTCTTTAAGGTTGTGATAAAACTCTTCACGAGCGGGGGAATCTCCAGACGTTTCCATCAGAGCATCGAGTAAAAGGCGTTGCTTTTCATGACTCTCTTTCAGTACATCAAATATGTTTTTCATCTTTGACTCCTTATCTGATTGTAAACAATTGGGACAAAAGGAAGGGCGGTGATTGACCGCCCTTCTCTTACATAGCTATGCGTAAAAACCTAACCTGATTCGGCTAACAGTCTTGGTCTTCAGCGTTTAGGTTTTCTTTAATGTTTTCACATTCATCTTCAATCGCATTTTGGGTTTCTTCGGCGGCTTCATCTATCTTTTTGCCGGCCTGTTCCATTGGCCCTTCTTCACTACAAGCTGCCAACGCAAACACCAAACCGAATACTGCGGCGATACGGTAAATAAATGACGTAAGTCGCATGGAATCTCCTATCTATTTACGTTTTTTCTTCCCAGCAGAACAATCACTATTGATACAATTAATGACAATAGGAATAGGTAAAATATCACTTGCGCGATAGAGGCAGCAGCTCCTGCAATACCGGTAAAGCCTAATAGTGCAGAAATTAGTGCCAGTGCCAGAAAAATAAACATCCAACGAACCATAGTGTTACCTCCTAATAAAAGTGGGTTAAATCACTCGGCTCGCTATTATTGAACCACTTCTAGCTTATCAATCACCTTATTTACGTCATTGGTGTTATTTGCAATTGAAATTGCAAGATCATGCTCCGCATCTGAATTAACTTTACCTGCCAACGTTACCGTTTTGTGTTCTGTCGTTACATCAATATCCGTGCCACTCACATTGGTATCCATTAGTAGGCGCGTTTTAACTATAGTCGTGATTTTAGAATCGGTCAGTGTAGCTAAAGCTTCTGAATCAGTTTCTTTCTTGCCTTCATTCACTACTGACAATTCGTTGTTTACTTTTTTCACACCATCAAGACCAGTAACAAGCTCTTCGGCAAGTGATTTTTCAAGATCATTGTTTACCGAACCAGAAAGGGTAACGACCTGATTCTCAACATCGGTATTGATATCAAAAGAGTTGAGATTGCTGTTTAGCAGTAGCGTGGTTTCAGCTTTACCATCTAGCCAAGCGTCCATGGATTCTTTTTCCCATTTATCACTCGCTAAGACTGCTGTAGATGAAGTAGCAAGAACTGACGTAAGTACAATTTTAGCTGCGATGTTATTCATGGTAATTCTCCTTTATTGACGTTGCACTTCCCTAGGAGCAAACCATGTGCCAACTTTATAACTCATTGTTTTTAAGTGACTAATAAAGGAAAGAGGTAAAAATGAGATGAGCAATAAAGTATAAGCATGAATTATTTACACGTAAAAAATGTAATTTTTAATCGGTGATAAAGCCTCCGTCACTTGTGCCGAAATAACCTGATAAAACAGAAAGGCTATTTCTCCAGAATCAATTAATAGCAAAATTATTATTTAAAAAATAAAAATCTGAACAAAAGGAAATATCTACTGATGGCTCTCACCGATATATATCAAAAAGGGGCTAACAACATAAAAATACCGAACAAATCCTTAAATCTATGCTGACAATATTTTGTCTTGTGAAGTGAGAATAATCCACGTACATTGTTTCTGTCATAGTAAAGAGGACATTTCTATGTCGATGCCAAGCCTGTTTCTAAGAATACAAGATCCATCACTTAAAAATGCCATCGCTTCTTGCCAGGAACTGAACAAATTTCGTCTGCATGACATCGATGCCGCAGACCAATGGATTGAAGATTTCCTACAACTCAAACCGGAAGTTGCGATTGTTGAAGTCGCCCACTTTACTAGTGCAGATTATCAACGTCTTTCTAATATCGAAGACATCTACGATATGGACTTGATCATCATTAGCTCAGGCGCTCCAAACGAGAACTTGGATAAGCTGATGAACTTGGGTGCTATTTTTCACTACAGAAAGCCCGTTGATATTGCCATTCTGACGGACACCCTGAGCGAAGTCAGCCAATACTATCAACACAAACAAGATCAAGGGCGTAAAGTGTCCACTAGCGATCTTGACCAATTTGGTCTTTTGGTCGGCTCTTCCTCTCCGATGCATCAGCTCTATCGTATGATCAGGCGCGTTGCTAAAACAGAAGCCAACGTCCTTATTGTCGGTGAAAGTGGATCAGGCAAAGAACTGGTGGCGCAGACCATCCACTTAGCGAGTGAGCGTAAACAACAGCCCTTTATAGCGATTAACTGTGGTGCCATTAGCCCTGAATTGGTTGATAGTGAACTGTTTGGCCATGAGAAAGGCGCTTTTACCGGAGCAAATAAAACTCACCAAGGTGTATTTAAGCAGGCAGAGGGCGGCACCCTATTTTTAGATGAAATCACCGAGATGCCTATCGAGCATCAAGTGAAGCTATTGCGGGTGCTAGAAACCGGAGAGTATCGCCCAGTTGGCAGTAATACAGTTCATATCGCTAATACTCGCATCATTGCTGCTACAAACCGTGATCCTAAAATCGCCATTGAGGAGCAGTTCCTGCGTGAAGATCTGTTTTTCCGCTTATCGCATTTCCCATTAACGATACCGCCACTGCGAGAACGAGGCGGTGATATCGTAGGTCTGGCCAAGCACTTTATTGCGCACCGCAACGCCAATGAGGCAAAAACCAAAACGATTCTTGACTCTGCGATCCAAAAAATCGCTGCACACGACTGGCCAGGTAATGTCCGTGAGCTCAAACACACGATCGAGCGTGCATTTATTTTGGCTGATGACACCATCCGAGATGAACACCTTATCTTCGACACACCACCATTGGAAACAGGCACCAGCATCGAAGACCTTGTTCCGGCGGGCGTTTCGCTAGAAGAGCTAGAAAAAGCCGCCATTCTCAATACCCTTGAAGAGAATCAAGGCAATAAAACGGAATCAGCGCAGGAGTTAGGCATTAGCGTGAAAACGCTCTATAACAAACTCGAAAAGTATCAAGACGAGTAACTCGCTATGGGAATACAAAAAGAGCACTGACTTTTATTCAGTGCTCTTTTTGTATCTTATCTTTTATGCAGTTAGGCTGCGTTTGGTGTTTGATTAAACCCACTGCCCCGCAACAAAGCCGCTCGACCAGCACCACTGAAAATTGTAGCCCCCTAGCCAACCAGTCACATCCATCACTTCACCAATAAAATAAAGCCCTTTAATGTCTTTGCATTCCATGGTTTTCGAGGATAAGTGATCAGTATCGACACCGCCGAGTGTCACTTCCGCAGTTCGGTAGCCTTCAGTGCCATTCGGGGCGATATCCCAATGCTCTAGACGCTCCACAATCGCCGCAAGCTCCTTTTGATTGAACTGTTTTAGCGGTTTATCGACTAGCTCTTTACGTTCAATTAAGACTTCAACCAGACGCTTAGGCAGCACTTTGGCAAGCGTATTCTTGAGTGACTGATTTGGATGCTTCTCACGACTGCGTTCTAATAACTCAGCAACATCATCGTTTGGCACAAGATTGATCAACACCTTTTGTCCGGCCCGCCAGAATGAAGAAATCTGTAACACTGCTGGACCAGATAACCCACGATGTGTGAACAACAGGGCTTCTTTGAACATGGTGCCATCTTCAGCCGTAATTTCCGCAGGTACCGCGATACCAGATAACTCAGCAAAGTCTTCTTTGTCTTCTTTATGCAGAGTAAATGGTACAAGACCTGCCGTGGTTGGGATAACTCGAAGACCAAATTGTTCCGCGACTTTATAACCAAATGGTGTCGCTCCCAGTTTTGGCATCGACAAGCCACCTGTTGCGATAACTAAAGACTCACATTCGACAATCTCAGTACCAGCATGCAAACGAAAGCCTTCATCAATTTTTTCAATCGAATGAACATCGCATTGGTAACGCTGCTCGATGTTCGGCATGTCACACTCAGCTAACAACATCTTCACGATATCTTTGGCCGTAAATGCATCGACACAAAACAACTGGCCGTGATCACGCTCTTCGAACTCAATGCCATGTTTACACACCATCGAGATGAAATCCCAGTTAGTGTATTGGGAGAGCGCCGACTTAACAAAGTGCGGGTTTTGACACAAATAGTGATTAGCTGAAACGTCGTAGTTAGTGAAGTTACAACGACCACCGCCCGAGATAAGGATTTTACGTCCTGGCTTTTTAGCATGATCGAGCACCAAAACACGGCGGCCTCGCTTACCTGCTTCTGCAGCACACATTAAACCTGCTGCGCCTGCGCCAATTACAACAACATCAAATTTCTTACTCATCGGTAGCTCTTAGACTGATTGGTATCGAATCAAAATAAAAAAGGATGTGCACATTGCACATCCTTGCTTTCTAGGCGCGACATTCTACCGACAAATACCGAAAGGGAAAAGCGCTTAAACTCTAAGCACTCTGTATGTACGTAAAATCTCAGAAAGAACAACTATCTAGATCATCGACTCTTAGAGAATGAAGGCCGCAAGTAGCGTCACGCCGAGCAACGCGGTCGATAGAACAAACAATTCACGCACTCTTTCACACTTACCAGTAAAAATTTCATCGTGGTGATGATGATATTCTTTACTTTTAATGTAGTGATACAACCTCACCTGCTTGGTGACATTTCCATGAGTGGTAAAAAAACCATTACCATCAACTTGCTGATATAACAGCGGATGCGCTTCACGCATGATATAAATTAGAGAACGAAGAGCGGTGAGATACCGGACCATATTAACTCCAGTTACCACCATTAGCGCAAATAAGATTGTGTCTCCACTAATCATCTTTTCCTCCCTACATCTTCAACAATGCTCAAGAGAAAAAGACGATCAACACTTCGTCTTTACCCGCTACTTACAACGTCCCAAAACGCGTTTACGCAGCTGGAGCATCCATGATTGAAGATGAACCTTCTTTCGCCATTTGTGCTAGATCTTTGTCAATGAAGAACAACGCTTTACCGTCTTCACCTACCAGTTCGATCTTATCTAAAATCCCTTTAAACAACTTCTCTTCTTCGTGCTGTTCTGACACGTACCACTGTAGGAAGTTAAACGTTGAGTAGTCTTGGCTAGTAAATGCAACGTGCGCCAGTTTGTTGATTTTTTCCGTGATCATTTGCTCATGTTCAAATGTCTCGCGGAAAACGTCACCTAGGCTCGCAAAGTCATGCTTTGGCGCATCAATAGCGCCTAAGATTGGCATTGAGCCAGTTTCACTCACGTAAGTGAATAGGCGTTGCATGTGCTCCATTTCTTCTACGGCGTGAGCGCGTAAAAATTCAGCCGCACCTTCAAAACCTTTGTCTTCACACCAAGCACTCATTTGTAAGTATAGATTGGATGAGAAAAATTCTAGGTTAATTTGCTCATTCAATTGTTCGACCATAGTTTGAGACAGCATGTTAACTCCTATTATTGTGCATGCAATATACCCAAGTAACCTCGAAATAAATGACGCTGCGAGAATAGCTTGGTCTGGCAGACACGGCGAAGTTTCACTTCAACTCTAGTCAGTAACACTACGCTTATTTCAGCATATCAAAGTCACTTGGGTATAACGCCACTATAACATGATTACTGAGACAAGACTTTGTACCTACGGCACCGATATGAGATCACTTCAGCAAATTTTTTTTGGGGTTGGTGCTAATCTAAAACTATGACCTTACAAGGAGATAGCAATATGAGTTACAAACACATACTTGTGGCAGTCGACCTTTCAGACGACAGTAAAGTGTTGATTAAGAAAGCCGTATCACTGGCTAAACCTCTGGATGCGAAAGTCTCTTTTATTCACATCGACGTGAACTACGCAGAACTCTACACCGGGCTTATCGATATCAATATGGCAGAAGCGCAACATCAAGCAATGGAAGCATCGCGCACACAATTGGCAAACTTCGCAGAATATGCGCAATACCCAATTGCCCATACTTTAGTCGGTAGTGGCGATTTGAGTAATGAGCTGTGCGATACCATTCAAGACTACAGCATTGATTTGGTGGTTTGTGGTCATCACCAAGATTTCTGGAGCAAGATTCTATCTTCGACTCGACAGCTGATTAACTGCTCACCAGTCGATATGCTGGTCGTACCGCTAAAAGACTGATTGGCGCAACGATAAAACTTGGTTAGACTGCGGGCACATTTGTTGTTGATAAAGATTCTCATCCATGGCTTATCTATCCGCAGTTACCCTACTTTGGGCATTCTCATTTAGCCTGATCGGCGTTTACCTCGCCGGTCAGGTTGATTCTTGGTTCTCGGTGTTCATGCGCGTGGCACTGGCGAGTTTGGTTTTCATTCCCTTTTTGAAATTCCGTGGCGTTAGCAAACCCCTGATCGCGAAACTGATGACTGTCGGTGGCTTCCAGCTCGGTTTGATGTATTGCTTCTACTACCAATCTTTTTTGCTCCTTTCCGTGCCAGAAGTATTGCTGTTCACCGTATTCACACCCATTTACGTCACGCTAATCTATGACTTCTTGAAAGGTCGCTTTTCACCTTGGTACTTAGTTACCGCAGCAATAGCCGTATTTGGTGCCGCCTGGATTAAATTTGCAGGCATTAATGAAGATTTCCTACTGGGCTTTTTGGTCGTACAAGGGGCAAACCTCTGCTTTGCCATCGGTCAGGTGGGCTACAAATATATCATGGAGAGTGAACCCGTCGATTTGCCACAACACACCGTGTTTGGCTACTTCTACTTAGGTGCACTTTGTGTAGCAACCGTGGCTTTCGCGCTCATGGGTAACCTCGACAAACTACCTACCACTGCAACACAATGGGGCATTCTGACATACCTTGGGTTGATTGCTTCTGGTTTTGGTTACTTTGCTTGGAACAAAGGCGCGACTATGGTGAACGCAGGTGCACTGGCAGTAATGAACAATGCATTGGTTCCGGCGGGCTTGATTGTAAACATTGTGATTTGGAACCGCGATGTTGATGTCATGCGACTCGCCATTGGCGGTGCGATCATCATGCTATCCCTATGGATTAACGAAACCTGGGTGAAAAAGCGCGTAGAGATGAGTTACGCCAATAAGTAACGCAGCTAATCCTATAAACATTTCGACAATAAAAAACGCTCTCCGACTGGAGAGCGTTTTTTGTTTGATTAATGCACTTTGGCTTGTGAGATTGCGTTCATCAAAGCATTAGGTGGCGTTGGCAGCAACACTTCTAGTTTCGCATTGCGCGCTTCAAGCTTGCGCTGACGCTTAAGTAACTTTTGTTGTTTTTTCGCCACTTTTAGCAACTTCTTTTGCTGCTTATAGTGCTTTTTCAGTGTTTTTTTCGCTTTCTTGAGCGATTTTTTATCCGCTAAATCAAACCATACTGGTGCGTCGGCTCTTACTGGCTCCGGAGATTTTTCGGCTTGTTTTTTCTCTTTCACACGCTCAACAACACGCCTCACAATCGCGGCTTTTTCGTTGCTTTGTTTAGTGGTCACTGGAATCGCTTGTGCTGGCAGAGCTTCAACCAATAAGCCACATGCTTGTTGCTCACTCAATGGCTTGTCTTGGCATTTTTGTGGAGGAATTGCGGCTGGCTTACAAAGGGTATCTTTGGCCGATGAAGAGCGTGCGCAAGAACGACAAACGAATTTTGGTGCGACAACTAAACGATGGATATCACCAAGTTCTGCCGCGATCTGTTTGCGACTCATTTTACATAAACGTTTAGCCATTCTACTACTCCAGCTTCCCAGTTATCGACCGCATCACAACAAGTGAAATAATAATAATTCTTAGTTAGATATACAGTCAGGGAAGGGAATTAGCAAGAGAAAACTATCAATAGAGACGAGGAAAGAGAGGCTGAGTCACAGCACGACACACCGTACTGTGACAAGAAAAGTTGAGCCGTCAGGAAGTTATGCCATCGATGCTTTAACGTAGACATCGAAGCGATTTTTTTTCGTTTCAATCGCCATGGTCGGTTTTTTCTCGTTCAGCCAGTTAGCATAGTCTGGGCGTTTAACTACTACACGCTTTGTGGCTAACGCCATGGCTGGTTCTAGTAGGCCATCGGCGTCCAAATCGGCGCCAACCAACGATTGGAAAACGCGCATTTCTTTTTTTACGAGCGCCGACTTCTTTTTATTTTCTGGGTGCGGATACATCGGGTCAAGATACACCACATCTGGCTGGACAAAGTCTTTATCTTGCGCCAATTGCTCTAGCGCATCATGGCTAGAAGCATGGATTAGCGACATGCGCTCAGATACCCAGGTGCCGATTTCGGAGTCTTGTTTCGCTCGAGCCAAGCCATCATCTAACAAAGCGGCTACGACTGGATGGCGCTCGACCATCTGCACTTTACAACCTAGCGAGGCGAGCACAAACGCATCACGACCAAGACCTGCCGTGCCGTCTAACACGGTTGGCGTTGCCCCTTTGTTCAACCCCGCCGCTTTCGCAATTGCTTGGCCTTTACCACCACCGAACTTGCGACGATGACCGACCGCACCACCAATCAAATCCACAAAGATTGCACCCAGCTTTGGCTCATCCACTTTACGTAGCTCCAAACGCTCGGTGGTTAGCACCAAAGCAAAATCGCTATCGTCAGTGTGTGAAAGCTGCCAACGCGCAGCGAGTTCATCAAGATGAGATTGTTGAGACGGGTTTTCACAGATCAATTGCAGTTGCAAAAGGAGGCTCCAATAAAAATCGAGGTAACTGGCGCTGAGTGTATACCTAAGTTACCTATTAATGCTAGGTTGAGCTTGCTACGCAGGGGTTATACAACCGTCAGTTGCTCCACTAGCTCAGAAAGCGGCTTAGGATGACCAATACCGTAGCCTTGACCGTAGTCCACACCGAGGTCTATCAAATGCTGCATGACCTGGTCATTTTCGACAAACTCCGCCACCGTCACTTTACCTAGTTGCTTCGCCAAGTCATTGATTGAACGAACCATCATGCGGTCCATTTCATTTACGTTGATATCTTGCACGAAAAGACCATCAATTTTCACGATATCAACAGGAAGTTTCTTTAAGTAGCCAAATGAAGACAATCCAGATCCGAAATCATCCAATGCAATCATACAACCCAAAGCCTTTAGCTTGGTAAACAGCTCAATGGCTTGATCCAGATTGCTCATCGCCGCTGTCTCGGTGATTTCTAAGCAGATTTTTTCACACGGCAGAGTCGAACTTTCCAATCGCTCCAATAAGAAGTCAATAAACTCTTGATTCCCCATAGATTGACCTGAAAGGTTTATCGAACAGCGACCAAGCTGTTCAACCACCTCAGGACGCTGTTCAAACCACTCTAGTGTTTGAGTAATAACCTGCTTATCAATCCAATGGGCAATGTTGTAACGCTCGGAAGCAGGGATAAACAGCGCAGGAGAAACATAATCACCGTACCCATTGCGAATACGCACCAAAATCTCAAAATACATTTGAGTCTCGTGCTTTTGTAAGCTTTTTATCGGTTGAGCAAACAGTTCTAAACGTTGATTCGACAATGCCTCATGCACCAAATTGACGCTCTGCATTTCCATCTGACGACGCTGCAACTCTTCGTTATCTAAGCTGAATAGATTATAGCGGTTACGGCCTTGCTCTTTAGCGGCGTGACAAGCAGAGTCTGCTTGAGCATGCACCATTTGTGGCGTATCAGCGGTATGATCGATGATACGGATACCAATTGAGCAACTGATGAACAGGCGTGTGTCTTCCCAAATAAAGAGGTGCTCGCTTAGTGTCGAGATGATCAGTTTGGCAATATTGATGGCGCCATATTCGTCACAGTCTTTGAGTAAAACCGCAAACTCATCGCCTCCCATTCGAGCCAAGATGGAATTGTACGGCAGAACGCCTTCCAGCATACTTGCGCAGAATTGAATCGCCGCATCACCTGCATCATGCCCAACCGTATCATTGAGGACTTTTAGTTGATCTAAGTCGAGGTACAACATGGCGTGGACTCGACGATGGCTGTCCACTTCGCACAGTGCGGTCTTAAGCTCTAGTTCAAAATGGTTTCTGTTGTAAGTCCCCGTCAGTAAGTCATAGCGAGCTTGGTATTCCAATTTCTCGGAAAGCAGTTTGGTTTCGGTAATATCTTCGCCCACAATCAGTAGTTGCTCAGATTCACTCAGCGGACGAATATTCTCGCGCACCCAAACACGATGACCATTTGCATGACGATACTCGACTTCACGTCGCCAAACACCATGCACTTGCTGGTTGGGTTGCAATAACACTTGGCGAGGGAACAGCACTTTGTCATCAAAATAGAACTCCCTCAGGCGATGTCCGAGCATGTCCATCGGTTTGTAGCCAAGAAGTAGTTGAGCAAATCGATTCACTTCTTGAATTCGGTTATTACTATCAAGCGTCACCATCATCACGGGCTGCTGCTCGTAATAGTTGCGTAGGGTTGACTCACGTTGGTAGAGCTTGTCCTCCATCAATTTACGACTGGTAATATCGCGCGCTTCAAACAAGTATTGCTTATGGTTCCCTACTTGCTGAGAAAAAGGCTTGAGCGAAACTTCTAATACCAAGGCGCCGTGTTCTTTACTCCAAATTTCAGCTTCAAACGTCGACACTTGATGGTGAGGCGCATGGAAATACTCCTCTAGCAGCGCTTGGGCTTTCTCACTCCAGTTGGGATGAAACCAAAGTGGTCGGTCTAAACGCAGTCCTCGGTGATAAAGTAAGGATTGAAGGTGATCGTTGCCCGATTTAAGCACACCGTTGGCATCCAAAATGCCCATATACTGCATGCTCTGATCGAAAATCGATTCTAGAATAGCCTGGCTTTCTCGCGCAGCGCTCTCACTTCGACGCATCCGCTGTAAATAGTAACCCATCAGCAAAATGACCACCGACATCACCACAAACAGGCTACCAAACAGGCGAATTTCCTTGGCAAAACGTTCAGAAAGCTTCATTGGCTTATTAAAAAATACCGCAGAAACCTCTTGTTCAGCCCCCAATCCCCAACGCGCTACCGCTTGGTAATCGAGCTTTATTTCAGAATAACTTTTTTTCACGACAGGCAGAGGCTGATCAGGATTATCCAAAACGAACTCAAGCATCTCTGCGCTCTCAATACCATGCCGATAACCACTTTGAATAACCCCTCCAACTGCGCCATGACCCAAACCAATGTCATGCACCATAAACAGCGGCGCGTTTGAGACTTTGTTGACACCAACCCAGTCACGCTCGCTGCCAACCATACCTTGTTTATCTCGGTAATAGGTCCAGAACAAGACGACTTTATCGGAACTCAGATTTGCGACTTGTTGTTTTAGATCGATGATGCTGTCTGGGACAAGTTGTACGATTTTGTCTCGATATTGCGGGAACTTGAGGACAAAATTGTCGATTTGATAACGCAACACCTCACCGGTCACCGAGTGGTCACTGACGATGAGAACTTGTGTGTAGTTCGGATGTAAGCGCTCAATAAGAGCGAGATTCGCTTCCAAATCGACATCTTCCATGACTCCGGTTGCATTCAGAGAACGATGTAAAGAAGGATGGTAGTTATTAATGCCGTTAAATATAACTGGGGTGTCTTTGATGATTGGGGCTAAACGCTGCATGAGTTCAAGCGCATTGTTATCGCTCACTAAAATGGCATCGAATCGCTCTTTGCGTAATTTCGTAAGATATAAGGATTTTAGTTGTGCAAAAAACTGCTCACTCTGGTTACGTTTCGAGTCTAGATAGAGCACACGCATGTCCAGCGCTCGATCGCCCAGCTGTTGCTCGATGCCTCGCTGTATGGAGTCCGTCCAGAAAAAACCCTGATGATAGGAGTGCACGACCAACACCTTCGGATCTGAGGCCGTAGCAAACGCGCTCCAACATAGCGCGGCAATAACCAGAAAACGCTGCACATTATCTCCATAGCTCGGAGTTAACCCGCAGTTACTCCTGCCAAACCTTGTGAATCCTATCCGCTATGAGTATAAAAGGGAGGTAAAACTCTATCCCTAACGGAAATCATAGTATGAATACGAGCCTGCCGAAACTCGACGACCTTGACCGCGCAATATTAAAAACACTGATGGCTGACGCCAGAACGCCCTACGCAGAAATGGCAAAGCAGTTCGATGTCAGCCCTGCCACTATCCATGTGCGTATCGAGAAGATGAAGTCGGCTGACATCATCGAGGGAACGGAGGTGATCATCAATACCAAAAAGCTTGGCTACGATGTGTGCTGCTTTATTGGTATTAACCTCAATGCAGCTCGTGATTACCACTCCGCGTTAGAAAAACTCAACGCGCTCGACGAAGTCGTTGAAGCTTACTACACCACGGGCGCGTATAACATATTCGTCAAATTGATGTGCAAATCGATTGAAGAGCTGCAATTTGTACTGATCGACAAGCTGCAAGCCATTGATGAGGTTCAGTCCACGGAGACATTGATATCGTTGCAGAACCCGATCAACCGAAACGTAAATCCGTAAAATTTTTTATAAAAACTGTACAAAAAAGGCCAACCGAACGGTTGGCCTTGATGTTTTTTGCTCAATTTACGCCGCAATACCCGAATGGCGCAACAGTGCATCGATTTGTGGCTCGCGGCCACGGAAGCGCTTAAACAGCTCCATTGGCTCTTCACTGCCCCCCATTTCTAGGATGTTGTTCAGGAAGCTTAGACCCGTCTCTTTGTTGAAGATGCCTTCTTCTTCAAAGCGAGAATACGCGTCTGACGACAGCACTTCAGCCCATAGGTAGCTGTAGTAACCCGCACTGTAGCCACCAGCAAAAATATGGCCGAAGCTGTGTGAGAAACGCGCCCACTCAACCGCAGGAACTACCGCGACTTTCTCTTTCACTTTCGCCAGAGTTTCCAGTACACGCGCACCCACTTCAGGGTCATATTCGGTGTGAAGCGTGAAGTCGAACAAGCCGAATTCTAGCTGACGCAAAATACCCATCGCAGATTGGAAGTTTTTCGCTGCGAGCATTTTGTCTAGCATCGCTTTAGGTAGCGGCTCACCTGTCTCATAGTGACCAGAAATGAACGCCAGCGCATCCTCTTCCCAACACCAGTTTTCTAGGAACTGACTTGGTAGCTCAACCGCATCCCAAGGCACGCCATTAATACCTGAAACAGCACCTGTATCAACTTGCGTCAACATGTGGTGGATTCCATGACCAAACTCATGGAATAGCGTCACGACTTCATCGTGCGTGAACAGTGCTGGTTTGTCGCCCACTGGACGGTTGAAGTTACACGTTAGATACGCAACCGGCGTTTGCAGCTCGCCAGATAGCGTAACGCGACGACCGCGACAATCATCCATCCACGCGCCGCCACGTTTGTGTTCACGAGCGTAGAGATCTAGGTAGAAACTGCCACGGAGTGTGCCTTCAGCATCAAAGATATCGAAAAAGCGCACGGACTCATGCCAAGTGTCTACGCCTTCGCGCTCAGTAACGGTCATGCCAAACACGCGGTTTAGCACTTCAAACAGACCGCTCACGACTTTTGACTCTGGGAAGTATGGGCGCAGTTCTTCATCCGAAATTTGGAACAGGTGCTGCTTTTGTTTCTCGCTGTAGTAAGCGATATCCCAAACGTTCAGCTCTTCAACACCAAACTCACTTTTCGCAAACTGACGTAACTCTTCGACTTCACGTTCACCTTGCGGTTTCGCTCGTGTCGCTAGGTCATTCAGGAAGCCCAGCACTTGATCCGGCGTTTCAGCCATCTTTGTTGCTAACGACTTTTCACTGTAAGTATTGAAACCTAGCATACGTGAAATTTCATGGCGCAGTTTTAGCTGCTCAGTAATGATTTCTGAGTTATCCCATTTGCCTGCGTTTGGACCTCGATCAGAAGCGCGCGTCACGTACGCTTCGTACACTTCTTTACGCAACTCTTGGTTATCGCAGTACGTCATGACAGGTAGGTAAGATGGGATATCTAGCGTAATGAGGTAACCATCTAACTCTTTTGCTTCTGCGGCAGCTTTCGCTGCTGCCAGCGCCGATTCTGGCATACCTGCTAGGTCTTTCTCGTCTGTGATGTGCTTGGTCCAACCCATGGTGGCATCCAGCACATTGTTAGAGAATTTAGAGCTCAGCTCAGACATACGTTTGCTGATCTCGCCGTAACGGTGCTGCTCATCGGATGGCAAACCAATGCCTGATAACTCGAAATCACGCAGTGCATCAGTGATGGTTTTCTGCTGGGCACGAGTTAACGTTGCAAATTCTTCGCTCGCTTTGATGGTTTTGTACGCTTCGTACAACCCTTTGTGCTGACCAACCCAAGTGCCGTACTCTGACAAAATTGGTAGGCAACTTTCGTAAGCTTCACGTAGCTCTTCGCTGTTCACTACCGAGTTCATGTGACCCACTGGCGACCAGATGCGGCTTAAGCGATCATCCGCTTCTTCAATTGGCGCAATCACACTGTCCCAAGTTGGGTGAGCGTTGTCTTGTAGAACTTCATCGATTTTTGCTCGGCAGTCAGCAATCGCTTGCTCAACGGCAGGCTTGATGTGTTCTGGTTTAATTTGAGAAAACG
Source organism: Vibrio sp. Vb2960 (assembly GCF_033337665.1). NCBI lineage: Bacteria > Pseudomonadati > Pseudomonadota > Gammaproteobacteria > Vibrionales > Vibrionaceae > Vibrio > Vibrio sp. Vb2960. The sequence continues at coordinate 183,896 of NZ_JAWORD010000007.1, forward strand.
GAGGTAGGTCCGTAAACGTCAGAAGAGGATTAGACATGAATAATTCCTTTTGTGTTTTGACTCTGTGATTGCCTGTCTATTTTGTGTAGATAGGCCAACTCAATGTACAGACGAGCCAGCAACATGGATTGGGGGAGCTCCGTTCCCTTTCTCTATGCCGCGATGACCATCATATAGTCAACCAGCGCTACTCTGTCCTTGAGTCTTGTTATACCTAAATGAAATTTCACACCCTTTTGAGTGCGAGAAACTCACCTAGTTCAATTCGATTACCAATAGTAAGTGTGGGTGACTTAAAGAAATTTCAATAGCGTCCCCTTATCAGAGGAACAGATTTGATTGGAAGTTCTACATCTTTAAGTTACTTGAGTATAATACCGCCATAGAGTGAAAATCACAGACCACACTCAACCAAAGAGTGTTTCGAGAGTTTAATTTGTTAAGTTACCGCCACAGCTTCCACGCTGGCAACCATGCCGACGTGGTCAAACACATCGTTCAAAGTCTCATTCTTGATGCGCTGAAACAAAAAGATAAGCCATTCGTTTATCACGATACCCACTCGGGTGTGGGCCGTTACGATCTGACTCACGAATGGTCTGAAAAAACGGGCGAATACAAACAAGGCATCGCACGTATTTGGGATAACCCAAGCATTCCCGAAGACATCAAAAGCTACATCGATGCCATTAAAGTGCTCAACAATGGCGAGAAGCTGCGTTACTACCCAGGCTCACCAAGTGTGGCGCGCGCGCAAATCCGCCCACAAGATCGCATGGTGCTGACCGAGTTGCACCCGGCCGATCACCCATTGTTAGAGCAAGAATTCCATCGTGATCGCCAAGTGAGCATCTTCAAAGAAGACGGATTCCAACGCCTCAAAGCAAGCTTACCGCCACAAGAACGTCGTGGTTTGGTGCTGATTGACCCACCATACGAACTCGCGAAAGAGTACCGCGATGTGGTGCGAGCGATTCATCAGAGCCATAAACGTTGGGCAACCGGTATCTACGCGATTTGGTACCCAGTGGTAAACCGTCACGACATCGAAGATATGATCGAAGGCTTGGAAGCACTGGGCATTCGTAAAATTCTGCAAATCGAGTTAGGTGTTGCACCAGATACCAACGAGCGCGGCATGACGGCATCCGGCATGATTGTGATTAACCCGCCATGGAAACTGGAAAGCCAGATGAAAGAGATTCTGCCATTCCTGCAAGACGCGATCGCACCAGCAACTGGCCACTGGAAAGTGGACTGGATTGTGCCAGAGTAAGCACTTCAGTACTGATATCTTCAAGCGCAACGATATTCTCGTTGCGCTTTTTTATGCTCTCACCTTCTCCCTCCAATCGTGCTTATTCTTCTTTTTGTGCCTCTCATCGCTATTTGTCATAAGTATTGTCGCTTTTTCCCATTTAGGAATTAGTCGAATTCGATTTATGATAGTGGGATAACGGTGGCATTGAGTTCGGGCAAGGTCATCCCAATCTATCTATGTACCAGATAAAATTTATAAGCTCTTGGAGAAAGTAATGGCGACTCATTTTGACTATATCTGTATCGGTGGCGGCAGTGGCGGCATCGCATCTGCAAACCGTGCGGCGATGTACGGCGCGAAAGTTGCGCTAATCGAAGCTCAAGACCTTGGCGGTACCTGTGTAAACGTAGGTTGTGTACCGAAAAAAGTGATGTGGCATGGCGCGCAAATCGCAGAAGCGATGAACCTGTACGCAGAAGATTACGGTTTTGATGTCGACGTGAAAGGTTTCGACTGGAGCAAACTGGTTGAGAGCCGTCAGGCATACATCGGTCGTATTCACCAATCTTACGATCGCGTTCTAGGCAACAATAAAGTAAACGTGATTAAAGGCTTTGCTAAGTTTGTTGACGAAAAAACTGTCGAAGTAAACGGTGAACACTACACAGCAGATCACATCCTGATCGCGGTTGGTGGTCGTCCTACTATTCCAAACATTCCAGGCGCTGAATACGGCATCGACTCAAACGGCTTCTTCGACCTAGCAGAGCAACCAAAACGCGTTGCGGTTGTGGGCGCTGGCTACATCGCAGTTGAAATTGCTGGCGTACTGCACGCGCTAGGTACAGAAACGCACCTGTTCGTACGTAAAGAGTCACCACTGCGTAGCTTCGATCCAATGATCATCGATACATTGGTTGAAGTGATGGACGCAGAAGGTCCAAAACTGCACACCCACTCTGTACCAAAAGAAGTGGTAAAAGAAGCCGATGGCAGCCTAACTCTGCACCTAGAAAACGGTGAAAGCCAAAACGTTGACCAACTGATTTGGGCAATCGGTCGTCACCCAGCGACAGACGCAATCAACCTAGCGTCAACCGGCGTGGCAACGAACGAAAAAGGCTACATCAAGGTAGACGAATACCAAGAAACTAACGTGAAAGGCATCTACTGTGTGGGTGACATCATGGAAGGCGGTATCGAACTAACACCAGTAGCAGTGAAAGCGGGTCGTCAACTTTCTGAGCGTCTTTTCAACAACAAACCAAACGCGAAGATGGACTACGATTTGGTACCAACTGTGGTATTTAGCCACCCACCAATCGGCACTATCGGTCTAACGACGCAAGAAGCGGAAGAGAAGTACGGCAAAGACAATATCAAAGTCTACACGTCTGGCTTCACGGCGATGTACACCGCCGTTACTAAGCACCGTCAACCATGTAAGATGAAGCTTGTATGTGCGGGTGAAGAAGAAACGGTTGTTGGTCTACACGGCATCGGTTTCACGGTAGATGAAATGATCCAAGGCTTCGGCGTAGCAATGAAGATGGGCGCAACCAAAGCAGACTTCGACTCTGTTGTGGCTATCCACCCAACGGGCTCAGAAGAGTTCGTAACGATGCGTTGATAGATCTACGACCAACAGTAAAGACGTTCCTAGGAACGTCTTTATTAGTGCTTAATCAAACGAAACGAACCAAATTTCACTTTAACGTGCGATTTACAGGACTCACAATCCAATACATCACTCTTGCCCTCATCTCCTTTAGACATATTTCCGTTCACACTTGCAAACGTTGAAACGTTGTACCAACACACACTATCAATTTGCTCAAGCCTAAGAATTTGTATCGCTTCAGGGGCAACCTGACCTTCGGCTAAATTGGTTTGCTCATAATTATTGGTAAACTTCACCTCTAAAGAATCTTTGTGCCTATAACCGGAAATTGCAGTTACTAAAGAAATTTCTTGATTAGGCTCACGAGATTCGTTCGGTTCAGCAAGTTTATTTACAATACCAACGTACACCTTCCTACTTTTTAAGGTTACAAGGATAGCCTTTCGATAAACAAACGATTCGTAAAACATGTAATCAATAGGACTATCTTGAAGAATCTTCTTTAACATTGAGATTCTTTCAATATCATTGTGGACACGCCAACTTCTATTGGCGATTAGATTCCTAATCCAAACAAAAAATAGTTTCACGCACTGACATATGTATGAGAACAAAACTGTTAGGAATGACAAAGTCAAAAGCCAAGCGAATTGGAGAGTATCACTATCGACAACTTGCTTATTTTGAGACTCAGCAATAACTTTAGACAGATGAGTAACTAGAGGGAACTCTACTTCACTCAATGAAAATAGGGGGAAAAAGCCAAAAAAATCTAGTTGTAGTTCGAAAGAAAATTTCACATCTTTAAAGATGTATACGAGTAAGGATACGACTAAAAAGTAGCGGAGACCTATTTTAGCTGCCTTTAGGTAAAGCAGTTGACCATCATATCTATGTAAACGAAGACGTTCTTTTGGTCCTATTGATAAAACAATAAAGCCACTAATAAGAATAGGAAGGATCAAAAGTGCAAACATGAAAGACCCATGAGATTAAAGAATGGGTCTTATGATATAGCACTATTTTCTTTTATGCACCATGATTCACTTGATGCTGAGATTGAACCATTTGACGAGCTTGTTTTTGTAACGCTCTAAATTCTTCAGATGAGGCGATTACATTACCATCAATTACGATAGTACCGCGACCAACAACTTCAGCACCTTTTACATTTGCATTAGATAGCTCTTTACTTAATTCACGAGCATCTGAATTAAGAAAAATTTTACCAAGAATATCAAACATACGCGCTCTCCAAGTATCCGTTCATATGGTCGTGACGCTTACATTCCTAGTAAGCTTAGACTAATAATCACTTGAATTGTGGGAAATTGCCAGAAAAAAGTAACAGATCAAGATCAAACTTTATAACCACAACTGCAAATAGTATTATATGCAGCTGGGTGTATCAATTTGCGCGGGCATTGTACTCTTTTGAACACTTTTAGCAAGCAATATCGAGATAATTCTAAGATGAGGATTCACTGTGAGTGGTGAAAAACATGATGTCGATCCAAACAAAAGTCAAACCCTAGAGCAGCAACAAGAATCTAAAGTTAAGTCACTTGAGGCACCTCAAGCGCAGACTTTAGCTAAGGATTTGGATTGCACAACATATAAAGAAGATGCTCAGAGCAAAACAGACGTAATTAGTTATGTAGGTCCAATATCAAGGGATGGCTATACAAAGCTAACACAGATAATAGAGCAAAAAATTATAAATGGTGAAAAAGGTAATAACCTAATCCTAGTACTGACAACACCTGGAGGTAATCCAGACTATGGATATCGCATAGGTAGAGCCATAAATCATTACTATGATGATACATCTATTCTTATCCCTGATATTTGTAAAAGCGCAGGCACACTTGTGGCGTTGGCAGCCAAAAGACTTATTGTTGGCGATTTAGGAGAGCTTGGACCTCTAGATATTCAGTTCAGAAAACCAGATGAAATGGGAGAACAAACCTCGACATTGAATATCTTTAAAACTGTGTCAGAGCTTCAAGTAGCTACTCTCGACTCATTCAGACATTTTGTCACTGACATTCGCTATGGTAGTGGTATTGGTACAAAACTGTCAGCAGAAATAGCAGCTAACTTAACAAAAGCTCTGATTAGCCCCATTTCGGCTCAGGTCGATCCTATTAAGCTTGGGGAGCACAACCGAGCACTTCAAATAGCTAAAGATTACGCAAATAGACTCAATCAGGTAGCTAATAATTTAGTGTCTACAGAAGCATTAGATAAGTTAGTAAGTGGCTATCCGTGTCATAGTTTTGTAATTGATAGAAAAGAAGCAAAAACGCTATTCCGTTGTGTCGACAAACCAACAACGGAAGAAGAGAGCCTGATCTACCTATTTTCAAGACACTATTTATCTAAGGGCATCCTAGAGCGCTCTCTCTATGCAAGTGAAGCTGAAGTAATAGACTTCCACCAAATTATGGCTGAGTCCTTTAAAGATCAGGCACAAGAAGATACCTCTGATACTTCAGATACCTCTGATACTTCAGATACTTCAGATACCTCTGATACTTCAGATACTTCAGATACTTCAGATACTTCAGATACTTCAGATACTTCAGAAGATAAAGTTACAGAGCTTAGTCAAACTCAAGTAGAAGAAACAGAAGGCATTACTGTCTCAAAGTCAGCAAATGACGAATAAACAAAAAGGGTCATCAATTACTTGATGACCCTTTTTCTATTCACGTTTTCTAACGTTTGGGGGTATTTCGGAGCCGTTTGTGCGTTTTACTTAACTGCACGAACCAATTCAGCAATGCCTTCCCAATCGCCGTTGTCCATCATTGCAGTTGGCACCATCCAAGTACCGCCACAAGCCACAACCGATTTCAGCGCTAGGTAATCTTCCACGTTAGATGGGCTTACACCACCTGTTGGCATGAATTCCACTGGGTAAACTGCCGTTAGTGCTTTAAGCATGTTTACGCCGCCTGAAGGCTCAGCAGGGAAGAACTTCAGGGTACATAGACCCATTTCCATCGCTTGCTCAACCATGCTTGGGTTGTTCACACCCGGTACGATTGTCACGTTGCGTTGCTGACAGTATTTCACTGTGGTTGGGTTGAAGCCTGGGCTAACGATAAAGTCCACGCCCGCTTCAATCGCGATGTCCACTTGCTCTGTTGTCAGTACTGTACCAGCACCGATCAGCAGTTCTGGGTACGCTTCACGCATAATGCGGATCGACTCAGCCGCCGCTTCAGTGCGGAATGTCACTTCCGCACATGGTAAACCGTTTTCTACCAACACTTTTGCCAGTGGCAGAGCGTGTGCTACGTCGTTGATTGCGATAACTGGGACGATTTTGATTTCTCTTAATCGTTGTTCAAGTGTTGTCATGGGGAACCTCTAAAGAATAAAGCTTAATGTTGCGACGATAATAAACGCGATACCGCCAAGTAACGTTTCCATTACCGTCCAAGTTTTTAATGTGGTTTTCTCATCCATCTCAAGGAGACGAGATACCAACCAGAAACCAGAGTCATTGAAGTGAGACAGTACCGTTGCACCACCCGCAATCGCGATTACGATAAAGCAAAGGTCGAGTTCACTCAAACCTGTTGATGCTGCCACAACCGGCGCGATAAGAGCCGCCGTGGTGGTTAGCGCTACGGTTGCCGAGCCTTGAGCAACACGCAGACAGGTTGAAATAACAAACGCCGCCACAATCACAGGCATACCTGTGTCTGTAAGAACGTCAGCCAGTGCATCACCAATACCGCTTGAGCGCAGTACGCCACCAAACATGCCACCTGCACCCGTTACTAGGATAACACCACAGATAGGAGCCAATGACTCACCACATAATTTTTCTAGTTTTGCCATGCCGTAGTCTTTGGCAAACACAGCCAGACAGACAATCAAAGTGATCAGCAACGCAACTGGGGTTTTACCTAGCATGCGTAGGAACTCAACCAGTGCCGTTTTGCCATCAATCACACCCGCAACCGCCAGTGTGTTCAATACCGTATCCAAACAGATTAGCAGGACTGGCAGCACAAGGATGGTCATAACCGTGCCAAATTTTGGTGCGTTGCGCTCATCCACCATCGCTTCGCCATTAAAGAAGGCTTTAGATAGTGGGATATCGAATTTTTTGCCCGCGTACAAACCAAATAGGTAAGCGCCAAGGTACCAAGTTGGAATAGCAACCAGAATACCCACCACCAATAGCAGACCGATGTTTGCGCCAAGGAATTCTGCCGCTGCAACCGGACCTGGGTGTGGTGGAACAAACGCGTGCATAACCGCAAAAGCACCGGCTGCTGGCAACGCGTATTTAATTGGTGAGCCACCAAAACGAGCCGCCACACTTAGGATGATTGGCATCATCACTACAAGGCCTGCATCGAAGAAGATTGGGAAGCCAAACAGTAATGAAGCGACGCCCAAAGCAAATGGTGCGCGCTCTTTACCAAAGCGACCAATCAAAGTGTCTGCCAGCACTTTCGCACCGCCAGTCACTTCAAGAATTTTACCGATCATCGCACCAAGACCAACCAGCAATGCCACGGAAGCCAGAGTACCGCCGAACCCACCCATCATGGTCGATACGACTTTCTCTGAAGGAACGCCAGTGGCGATTGCCGTACCTAAACTCACCATAGTAAGGGAAGCAAAAGCATGGACTTTCAGTTTAATGATCAGAACGAGTAACGCTGCAATGGCAAGGCCTGCAATCGTCAGTAGGAACGTAGGATCTGGGGCTAGGGTTAATTGCTCCATAGGTTCACCTTTAAGAATTATTGTTTGTGTTATGGTTCACATTTATTTCAGTTACCGGTAACATGTTACCGATAACATGAATGAGATAAACCCATATTTTAAAGTGAATTCAAAAATTGAGATCACGCGCAAATTTGGTTATGAGGATAAGTTATGGCTGGTAGTAGTGTCATCGTTATGGGCGTTTGTGCTAGTGGTAAAAGCACAATTGGTGAGCATCTAGCGAAAAAGCTAGGGCGTAAATTCATTGATGGTGATGATCTTCATCCACGAGCGAACATTCAGAAAATGGCATCGGGCCAGCCTCTGAACGATGATGATCGCAAGCCATGGCTAGAACGCATTCGTGATGCGGCGTACAGCCTAGAAAGCAAAAACGAACACGGAATTATTGTCTGTTCAGCACTGAAAAAGATTTACCGCGATCAGATCCGCGAAGGCAACGACAACGTGACCTTCCTGTTCCTTGATGGCGATATGGAGTTGATCCTTAATCGCATGCGTATGCGCAAAGGCCACTTCATGAAAGAAAACATGGTGAAGAGCCAATTCGAGACGCTAGAGCGCCCAGACAACGAGCCTCAAACTCTGATCGTCAGTATCGACGGAGACATCAGCGACGTGGTGGAACGCTCTGCCGCTGAGCTAATCAAAATGCAAGCGATCGAGGTGGCGTAATGACTCACTCTGTTGTTCTTGAGGTCACACAACGTTTGACCGAGCGCAGCCGTGAAGCGCGCGCTGCGTTTCTTGCTCGCACCGAAGTGCAAGCCGAAGCTGGCAAAGGCCGTGTTGGTTTATCTTGTGGTAACTTAGCCCATGCAGTCGCCGCTTCTTGCTCTTCTGAAAAGAAAAATATTCTCGATTTTACTCATGCCAATGTCGCGCTGATCAGCGCCTACAACGACATGTTGAGCGCCCACCAGCCGTACCAAGACTACCCAGCGCAAATCAAACAAGTGCTGGCGGACTACGGCCATACAGCGCAAGTCGCAGGTTGTGTGCCAGCGATGTGCGATGGGGTGACTCAAGGTCAAGCAGGCATGGATATGTCGCTGTTTTCACGTGACTTAATTGCGCAATCAACGGCGTTGTCTTTGAGCCACAATGTCTTTGATGCCACATTACTGCTTGGTATCTGTGACAAAATTGCCCCGGGGCAACTGATGGGCGCGCTGTCTTACGCGCACCTGCCGACTGCGTTTGTACCAGCGGGTCTGATGGCAACGGGCATCAGCAACGAAGAGAAAGTCGACGTGCGCCAAAAATACGCAGCGGGTGAAGTCGGCAAAGACGCTCTGCTGGATATGGAGTGTCGCGCTTACCATTCTGCGGGTACCTGTACGTTTTACGGCACCGCCAACACCAACCAGTTAGTGTTCGAAGCCATGGGCTTGATGCTGCCGGGCGCGGCGTTTATTCATCCCCATACCCAACTGCGTAAAGCGTTAACCGATCACGCGGCTCTGAGAATCGCCTCAATGACGGCGGGTTCTGCACACTTCCGTCCGTTGGCAGAGGTGGTCACAGAAAAGAGCTTGGTCAACGGCATCATCGCTCTACTCGCATCTGGCGGCAGCACCAATCACACCATTCATATGATCGCCGTGGCGCGTGCTGCTGGCATCTTGCTCACGTGGCAAGACATCAGCGATCTGTCGGATGTGGTTCCTTTGTTAGCTCGCGTTTACCCGAACGGCCCAGCCGATATGAACGCGTTCCAAGACGCGGGTGGCGTGCCAGCGCTATTGCACCGCTTGAACGAATCCGAGCTTTTGCATCGCGATGTGAAACCCGTGTTTGGTGAATTTGAAGACCAGATAACGCTACCGAGTCTTGTCGATGGACAACTGACTTGGACACAGTGCCAAGGCAGCCAAGACGGTGACGTGATCGCCAAACCGGACGCCACTTTCCAAAATACTGGCGGCACTCGCGTATTGACTGGCAACTTAGGCAAAGCCGTGGTGAAAGTGTCTGCGGTGAAAGAAGAGCAACGCGTGATTGTTGCACCTGCGATTGTATTCCAATGCCAACACGAAGTGGAAGCCGCGTACAAACGTGGTGAGCTGAACAAAGATTGCATCGTTGTAGTCACACACAACGGCCCAGCAGCAAACGGCATGCCTGAACTGCACAAGCTGATGCCAATTTTAGGTAACGTGCAAAAAGCGGGCTTTAAAGTGGCGTTGGTTACTGACGGTCGTTTATCTGGCGCGTCAGGTAAAATTCCGTCTGCGATCCATGTTTCTCCAGAAGCCACTCGTGGCGGCGCGATTGGTTTGGTGCGCAACGGCGATTTGATTCGTCTGGATTGCCAAACGGGCGAACTGAACAACTTAAGCGACACCACTGGTCGCGAGTTGATTCATTTCGATACCGAATCGACCCAACAAACTTGGGGACGAGGTCTGTTTAGCGTGATCCGCCAAAACGTATCGAGTGCAGAAGAAGGCGCAAGCTTTATTGTTTAAGGCGAGAAGAAAGACCTCGTCATTTCGACGAGCCTAGACGAGATCAGGGATCTACTATCAAAGTGTTGTAAAGTCAGAGAAAACAACTCTGCTACAGCACTTTTTGTTGGTAGATTCTGAATCACGACCGTCCCTCGCTGTCCAGAATGACGAGCTTTAGGATTGGCCTCTATTCTTTCTAAAAAACGAATGAATCCGTCATTCCGACGAGCCTAGGCGAGATCAGGAATCTACTATCAACGTGCTGTGAAGACAGAGAAAACACCTCTGCCACAGCACTTTTTGTTGGTAGATTCTGAATCACGCTCGTCCCTCGCTGTTCAGAATGACGAGCGTTGGGATTGGCCTCGGTTCTTTTTAAACGAATGAATCCGTCATTCCGACGAGCCTAAGCAAGATTAGGAATCTACTATCAACGTGCTGTGAAGCCAGAGAAAATCCCCTCTGCTACAGCACTTTTTTGTTGGTAGATCCTGAATCACGCTCGTCCCTCACTATTCAGAATGACGAGCTTTGAGATTGGCCACCGCTATTTCTAAAAACGAATGAATCCGTCATTCCGACGAGCCTAAGCAAAATCAGAAATCAAATATCGACATGCTATGACGTCAGAGAAAACTCCTCTGCCACTGCACTTTTTTTGTTGGTAGATTCTGAATCTTGCTCGTCCCTCGCTGTTCAGAATGACGAACTTTAGGATTGGCCTCTGTTCTTTCTAAAAAACGAATGAATCCGTCATTCCGACGAGCCTAAGCGAGATCAGGAATCTACTATCAACGTGTTGTGAAGCCAGAGAAAACTCCTCTGCCACTGCACTTTTTGTTGGTAGATTCTGAATCACGCCCGTCCTTCGCTGTTCAGAATGAAAAACTTTGGGGGTTGATCGCGGTTCTTTCTAAAAAGTGAATCCGTCATTCCAACGAGCCTAAGCGAGATCAGGAATCTAATAGCAAGATGCTGTGAAGCCAGAGAAAACACCTCTGCCACAGCACTTTTTGTTGGTAGATTCTGAATCACACTCGTCCCTCGCTGTTCAGAATGACGAGCTTTGGGATTGGTCACTGCTCTTTCTAAAAAAGTGAATCCGTCATTCCGACGAGCCTAGGCGAGATCAGGAATCTAATATCAACGTGCTGTGAAGCCAGAGAAAATCTTCTCTGCCACAGCACTTTTTGTTGGTAGATTCTGAGTCACGCTCGTCTCTTTCTGCTCAGAATGACGATATCTAGCATTCAGTAAATTACATCAAGCGGTCTTCATCACCACGACGGCAGCAATCACCACAAAGATACCAAACCAGCCGATTGGTTTGAGTTTCTGCTTAAACAGCAAGGCTCCACCTACTGCGGTACCCAAGATACCGATCGCACCCCAAGAGGCATAAGCAATGGCTAAGTCGATCTCTTTCACCGCTTGTGCCAACAGCGTGAATGCTGTCAGTACCAACACAATCGCCGCAATGCCCCAGCCTTTATATTTAAAACCTTTTGAGCGTGTCAGCGCCATATTGGCCATGATATCGACCAAGGCAGCCATCACGACAAATCCAAATGACATCGTAAAAAATTGACTCATGATTCGCACCTTGTACTAGTAGAAAATGAACGTTCTTTTGCCGATTTATCGGCATTTTTCTTGGCGTTAGGTTGACCATGTGATTCCCCTAAGGTCACACACACAATGCCAACAACGGCTAACATCAAACCAAACAACTCTTGATGGTTTAAGTTGGAATCAAAGGCGATGATCGACACCACGGTGATCAACGAGATACCTAACCCTTCCCAGACAGCGTATGCCACACCGATAGATATTTTCTTCGCGGCAAACGCGAGAAAGTAGTAAGAGATTGCGATCAGCACATACATTACGATGTAGCCCCACCACCCGTGCCCTTGTCCGATAAGAGACATAGTGCTGGTGCCAGCCACTTCGGCAACGATGGCGAGCAATAAAAATAGACGTGCAACTAGCATGATTAATCCTCCATCAGAAATTAAAAAAATGCATAACGGAGAATGGTGAATGCCGCGTACCTATATCGACATTCAAAAAGTTAAAAAGATAAAAATGAGCCACTTCTCCTGACTATTTGAGATAAGGTTAGCGCTGGGTAGGAAAAAGAGACAGGTAATTGAGATATTCATTTTTGAATATCTTAAGAAATAAGTTGTCTATGTAATCACACAACATTGATAAGGTTAAAGCATCTGCTCTCTCATTCAGCTGATGCCATAAGGTGACGTCACTGCGTAAAAATCAGCGGCGTATTGAGGGTTTGTCGCACCACTTTATGTAGGTGTCTGTGCAAAGGATGGTTGCGGTTGGTTTGAAGGAAACCGCCAGAGACCACAAACTGACTGAACTCACGATTAACGGGTGGCATTGCGTAAGAGGCGAGTTCTGGCATCAACAATGCCGAGCTTTGACTGGCATACATAATCGCGTCGGTTTCTTGCAACATTTGGCAAGCCAAACGCAAATTATAGGACTTCAGTAACACTACTGGCTCATAACCCATGCGTCGATACTCGGACTCCACGGTACAAAGCGGTTTATATGACGCGGGCGCAGGCAAAGAGACAAGTGGTAGTTTGGACACCGTGTCCCAATCATTGCTGACTTTCGACAACGTTGGGTGATTTTTGCGCGCCAAAATCACCCGTTTTTCAACGAATAACGGGCGCATGTAAATGTCTTTCGACAGCTCGGTCTCTTGGTCAAGAATGCAGTAATCGTGCTCGCCTTCTAACATTTCATCGTGCGAGTAAGTATTCCAGCTGGAAAAAGCAAAGTGCGCTTTGGGAAAGGCTCGATGACAACCAGTGAGCAGTCGCTGCCCTTGTTCATCCATCAAATAAGGATCAGTTACAATCGCAATCTGCCCTTGGTATTGCAGTGGGTCGAACACTTCAAATTCTTGCACCACTTTTTCCAGTGGCGCAACCATATTGTCGAACTCGGCGGCGAGACGAATCGCCATGGGTGATGGCTCTACCCCATGTGCTTTACGCACAAAAAGCGGGTCATCAAACACTTGCTTCAACTTCATCACGCCGCGGCTGGCGCTCGGTTGAGAAATGCCAAGCTGCATTGCGGCCAGCTTGATGCTGCGGTTTTCCACCACGGCTTTTAATAAACGCATTAAGTTGAGATCCAATGCATCCAGCTGATGTGCCATACCCTAACCTACCAATACCATTGATGAGCGAATACAAAGAGCAGTTAACAATTAGTTAAACACTCTCTCCCGACGTGATCTGATACCCCATATCGAAGACTTTTTCTTCTTGCGTTTCGCCTTTCAGGCGCGCAATTAATAGTTCTGCGCTCTTTACACCAATTTGGAAACGCGGCGTATCAACGCTGGTCAGTTTCGGACTGATGGTTTGACCGATATCCAGCGCGTTATAGCCCGCCACTGCCAATTGCTGTGGAACTTGAATGCCACGTTGCTGCGCACTCAGCATGGTGCCAATTGCGATGTCATCGTTGGTACAGAACACCCCATCGAGCGTTCGGTGCGTTTCCAGTGCGCGTTCGAGCAAATCATGTGCTAAAGAAAAACTAGAATGATCACCAGTTAATACATGTTTGGGTTCTAGCCCTGCTTCTGTCATCGCGCGATCGTAACCTTGCATCCGCAATTTGGTTCGCGTATCCAGACGCGCGCCAAAATAGACGATTGTACTCTTCCCCGTATCTAGCATCTGCTTAACCACGGTGTACGACGCATCTTCATGATCGAGTCCAACCGCCATATCAATCGGCTCCGATGGCAGTTCCATGGTTTCGACCACCGGAATGCCCGCATTTTTGATCATCTGTAATGTACGCGGCGTGTGATGGCTTTCAGTTAGAATAAGCCCATCGACTTGATAAGAGAGTAATGACGCGATCTTGCGCTCTTCTTCAAGCTCATCGTAGCTAAAATGCGCTAAAAGCGTCTCATAGCCATTGGCTTTGGTCACCATCTCTATGCCCTGAACAAAGGAAGCAAAAATTTGGTTGGACAAAGACGGCAGTAAAATACCAATGGCTTTACTGGAGGACTTTGACAACATCGCCGGTGCACGGTTTTCGATGTAACCCATCTCTTCAATCGCAGTCGCAATCTTGGCCCGAGTCTTTTCTGCCACCGATTCAGGGTTACGCATATAGCGTGAAACGGTCATCTTCGTGACGCCAACCTGGTCTGCGACATCCTGCAATGTCGTACGAGTTTTCTTATTCTGTTGAGCCATAAATATGTGATTTATCAGTAATGTTACAAGTAACATTATGACGAATAGACTCTCTGCCGACAAGCTCAGTGAAAATAATTCGCAAAATCATGACGTTATTACTCCACTAGCCATCAAATTGCGTTTCATGGATTGTGAATCAAAACCGAATAAATAAATGACATTTATATCAAAGTTCTTATAAAATGCCGTACCTAAAAGAATAAGACATTAGTCACAGTGCAGTTAGGCTCTAGCGAAACCCAGATTTACTACCACCTGCTTGATCTGGACGACTCCCAAAAGCAGCAATACCTCCAAGCATTGCAACGAAGTCAACCTGAGCTGTATCGACAACTCGTTCCTCTTTTAGCCAACGAGACACCGGAAGAACAACTAACGCAGTTACTTTATTTTGGTGCTCATCAGGCAACGAACCAAGACGTCGATCTAAGCGGAGAAATCATCAGTAAGTACCGCCTAACTCATGAGTTGGGGCGTGGTGGCATGGGTGTCGTATACGCCGCTCTACGTGCAGATGAAACGTTCGAGCAAGATCTGGCTATCAAGTTTATTCAAAGCAATTTGAGCAATGTGTTAGGGCAACGCGCACTCTTCGATGAAGCTCAACTTCTCGCGCGTCTAAACCATCCTTACATCGCGAAAGTGTTTGACGGCGGTCTCCATCAAGATTCGGTTTACATCGTGATGGAGCGGGTGTTTGGTCAAACTTTGGATGAGTACCTATCTGAAAATAAGCTAGAAAAAACGGAGAAGCTGCTGCTGTTTAAGCAGATCTGTCAGGCGATGGAGCACGCCCACCAGCACCAGGTTTTGCATGCCGATCTAAAACCAGAAAATATACTGATTGATCGTAGCAAGCGTCCCAAGCTGCTTGACTTCAACTTGACTCAAAAAGCGCACTCCAACCGAGAAGATTCACCCTCAGCGCTGATTGCGTTTAGCCAAAATTTTGCCAGCCCAGAGCAGCAAGCAGGACTGGTTCTAACAGAGCAAAGCGACGTGTACTCCTTGGGCAAAATTCTCGCTTTGATGTTTCCATCACCAACAATTTGGTCTGATGTTTACTGGGTGATAAGACGCGCAACGCGTCCTGCCACTCAAATGCGATATACCGATGCTAGAGTATTGCGCATTGATATCGAACGAATTATCGAACGCCGTCCAATCGAGCAGAAAAAAAACTGGCCATTGTATAGCGCCTTTCGCTTGGTACAGCGACGTCCCCTTGCTTCGGTATTGTCAGGCATCATTGTGCTCTCTGGTGTGTTATTTGGCAGCGCCATGATGCAAAAGAATATCCAGCTGCAACAAGAGAAGAAGATTGCAGAAGATATGATGTACGAAATGACTCGCCTCATCTTCCACGCGAAGGGGCAAAATGTCGAACATCTCTCAGTGAACTCCATGATGGAGTTAACACGAAGGCGGATACTCTCTAACCCAGATATCCCCAAACATATAAAACAAAAAATGTTGTTGGCGATGATGACACCGGTGCCAGAGAAGCACCTAACTACACCAATGAGTTGTCAGCCAAATTGTGCGTCTAAGGACAGCACCAACCAATAAGGCTTAAAACAAGATGTATACACATTCAGTGGTATTTTGGCTGTCTGCATTGACGGCTACGTCCACGTTGGCAGCAGACGTTTCAGCTGCCACTTCACACCCACCAGCTTCAACCTTGAAGCAAGGCTACTTTATCGACGCCCCAGTGACTGGCCTGTATTACAAAACCAGTTCCAATATCACTGGCGTCACTCAGCAAGGAGCATTTCATTACCAACCCGGTGATGTAATTAGCTTCTTCCTTGGTAACGATGATAAAGGTTATCTGCTGACGACCTTATCAAGCCAAGAAGTGCTGACGCCGACGATGGCGACAACCAAACCTAGCCGCAGCATCAATATGACGCGTCTGCTGCTTTCTCTCGACAGCACGCCTGAGAATCGTGAGGAAATTGTCCTAGCAAACCGTGTGCTGTCTGATCCTCACTTTCAAAGCCAGCTCAAAGGCCTTGATCTCAATTACCTAGATGACGCTAAACGCTACCTCAATCTCGATTGGGTATCTGTCAATGAGGCGATTGAGCACCTAAACGAAAGCCAGCAGTACATTGAAAAAAATTTTTCCTCTGATGAGATCATTTTTGAACCTCGCGACATGACGTTCAAAAACATCGTCATCAAAAAGAAGGATTGGCAAGGCCGCGCTTGTTCTTACGATCTACGCTATCAGCATCATCCCAAATATCGTCCTCCTATTGGTGAAACTCGATTCACCATCACCAAAGACTCATTGATTGAACACCCAAGCATTGGCGATCATTTTCAAGGCTGCTTCCTCTCGATGAAACGCCCTATCACGGAAGATGTCGTCGAACCGATAAGCAAGTTTGCGGATTGGTTTAATATCGTTGGTTGTTCAATCACAGGGTGCACCCGCAACGACTTGAATGGCTTCTCTCTCGAAGACTTCGATGATGAAGGCGACTGGAAGTACCGCTCCGTTGCCCTCAATTTTGATCCGAGCACCGAGTTATTGATGGAAAAAGTACAAGGTCTCGGGCGTAAAAAAAACATCCAACACAATAACCGCACAGAAATGCTCTGGTTTACGTATCCCAATACTAGCGAACACGACATTGACTACCTCGGCGTGTGGCAGCAAACCGAATACCACCAACAGTCCATGACACAATCGTGCCTATTGATGCGCCACCAACAAGTCATGCGACTGCCGCAAAATACGGACACCTGCCCAACCGAAACAAGCCTGTACACCCAAGATGTTACCCGCGAATTTGCCGACATGTGGTGGGTCAACAATAGCGCTCCCAAAGCCGAACTCGCGCAAATGAACGTCATGGTACGTTGGTCAACAACCCCATCCGAAATCAATTACACCACCTGGGAATACTTGCCAGCTGGTGCAACTTGGGAGCAAGGCATTTTATATCGCTATCAACAAAATGTTCTGCGCAACCAAGACGGTTCCGATCGCATTGAAACCCACACCATTTCTGAATTTGTCAAAGTGAGCGAGGATGTATAACCATGGCAACAGCAGTAGCACTGACACAAATCATTCAACAATGGCAATCTGGTGATAAACAAGCTGAGAGCGAGCTCTATCAGTTTGCTTATTTACAGTTGCGTAAGATCGCCCAACATGAGCGTGAACGAAATGCAGAAAAGTACGGCACCGACAACAAAGTATTGGCAGACAGCGTCAACAGCACCACGGCATTGATTCATGATGCTTACCTGAAAATGTCCAACTGCGACATGAGTGAAATTGAAACAAAACGTGATTTCTTTTTGATGGCCGCCAAAGTGATGCGTCAAATCTTGATCGATAATGCACGCTCGCACCAAGCACAAAAGCGTCAACACATTACATTGATGAGAGATGAAGAAGATCGTTTCGAGCAATTGATTATCATGGATAAAGCTCTGGATAGTTTCAGTAGCCGCTATCCACGCCAATCGAGCGCACTCAAACTCAAGTATTTAATGGGCATGAAAAACCAAGAAATCAGTGAGCTACTCGAGTGCAGCGCAAGCCTGATAGAGAAAGACCTCAAATTCTCTCGCAGTTGGCTACAATCACGAATGGCGCACACGTAATCATGAACAAAAAGCTTTGGATAATCGGCGCAGTATGCGTCGGTTTGTTCGGTATTTACTTCATTTCAAACAAACACAATTTGGCATCTGTGAAAGACTCGTCAGACAACGCCGACAAGTCAACCCAGCAAGCACATCGTCAATATGAGCGCACATCTTTAGTTGAAGTAAAGCAAGCGTTGACAGGTTCTGCGTTGGATCGCACTCCTAAAAAAATGGGAGATGACGCATTTAACTCCGCCCTTTTAGGACAACCAGGCCCTGTTACGAATCCATTTCATACCACAGAAGACAACACGTTTTACGAGTCAGCATTGGGTGATAAGAACAGCCGACCACAAGAGGACCCATCAGAGAATAATAAACCCATCATCAACCTCACTGTGGAACAGCAGCTACAAACCATTATTTATGCTTGGGAGCTGAAACAAAACTCTCCGGTGAGTTATTCGCTCAACCTTAACCAGCTTTTTGAAGACCCAGATGGCGATCTCCTCACCACTCAGATTTGGCTTGAAAACGCCAATGGGTTAAGAGTCCTCAACCAAGAACAAATGATGGTGCAAGGAGCGCCTGAGGAAATAAAAACCACCACATATTTGGCGGTAGCAGCGCGCGATGATTATCACGGTAATAGCGATCATGCATGGGTCACAACGCGCTTTGAGTTACCCGTTATCACACCCGATCAAAATGACACAGAACACCCGTTAGTTGGCGATGTAGTTTATCGCCTAGAGACGACACAAAATCTTGCAGGTATCGCGTACGCGTATGAAGTGGTGTATTGCGAGGCCTTTCAGTTTGAGGGGGGCGAAGTAAGTTATGCCGCCTCACACAACAAACGCCAGTGTCCTGAAAAGGGAGACTTGAAAAAAGTGGGCAAGTACAAAATCAGTGATGACTCGTTGATCGTTTATGTCCAAGGTGTACGCCAAATTTGGACCATCAAAAAAGAATACCCATCTCAGGTTCATGAAGATACTCGGAACTACTTCACCACCGTGTTTGATGGTAAACAATTCGAAAGCTACACCATGCAAAAAAACAAGCAATCGATGGAAAAACGCATCAATGTCCACACTGGTGAGTACGAATATCAAGGAACGTTGTTTGACTACCTCTTTCCCATTTCAGGAGGGGGTTACATAAACGGGACTGCTAGCAACTACATATTTGATAGAAGTGTTCAGGGTAACGAACCAGTGCACAAGCTGGACTCTGATCTCAATATGAAATCAAATCAACATGACCTATTTTGTCATGATTATTTATTTTACTGGTACAGCTCTATCGTAGCGGGGCGAGGCGAGTTTGCCGATATTATCTCTAGCTCAATGGATTTTGACGGCGTAAATCCAATACATTGTGCTGAATGGCCAGATAATTACTGGCAACGAACATTTATGTTTTACAACCTTGAATACACAGATTACGACATATTCATTCCAGGCGAAGTCTACAGTTATGTGCTTAAACCTCACCCTCAATTTGCTGATCGCGTTGAGGAATTTAAGATCAACATGATTTATCACGCCCCTGTCCTTAGCGACACCCAATAAACCTTTTTTACAGGTGGTTATTTTAACAAAACAATCATTTCCAAAATAAAACTGGAACCGTGATCAAATTATAAATTTTCCATCATAGACAAAAAATAGAAATAAATTTTACGGGTTTTGTGCGGATTTTCGTGTCTTGAACCTAAGCTCAATAGTCATTAAAAAGACACCACTCTCTTATATCTCACTAGTGAGATATAAAGAAAAAAAGAATAAAAAAAGCGACTTTCTCATTCGGAAACGAAACAAGGACAAATAAATAATGAATAAGGTGAGTTTACTAGCAGCGTCAGTGGCTATCGCTCTTACAGGCTGTGGCGGTTCAGATGGTGGTTCAAACAGTGCTAACGACGGCGTTGTGATCACAGGTTTTGACGGCTACTTCAAGCATGCCGTTGTTTTTGAAGATACGAACAACAACGGCCAATGGGACACTCAAGAAACATTCCTTGGTCTGACCGATGAGAAAGGTCAACTGAAATTGGATGCAAAACCAGAAAGCACTCTAGCGCTACAGACCATCACACCAAACGGTTCAAAGCAGAAACAGCTCATCGCCTTGGATGCGAAAGAGTACGCTGGCAAATACACGGTAGATATGGATCATCCAGGCCAAGCTATGGCGCACGAAATCGTATTCCGTGCACCAACATCATCAAACGTGATTTCACCTATCACGGATCTTGTGGCGATTGAAATGGCAAAAGATCCAGCCATTAGTGAAGAAGACGCGAAAGCGAAAGTAAACCAAGCGCTAGGAGGCTCAGAAGAAGCACCAATTGATCTGTACAGTGATTTTGTTGAAGGTGCGACAAAAAACGCCGAACTACATAAAACCGCTCAGATTCTGACCGACTCGAAAGCACAAAACCCAACGAATTACGAGAAAAAAGCCACGGAGTTTGCTCAAGCGGCAAACCAAGAAGTGGAACGTCTTGTTACATCTGGCGAAAACATCAATGACCCAAATCTACGTCCAATCATCACTGACGCGACCCCACACAGCGACACCTTAGCACCTGAAACGGCAGTTAATAACAAGCTAACCGTAAACAAAATCGTCGAAAAGGCAGCTAAAGATAAGCTAGAAAAACTACCAAAAATCGTACAAGGCGTGGACTTTGATGGCTTAGAGCTAGACATTGAAGGTCTATTTGCAGACAAAGACCAAAACCTTGTGACAACCAAACTGACGCACAACTTTGCAGGCACAGGCATTGAAGTTGTGCAAACTGGCAACCTGATTGTTCTACATCCAACTGCAATCGTAGAGAAAGCTGGTGATTTTGAGATTGTTCTAACGGCGCAAGACATTGATTCGTCAGGTAAGGTTTTGGGTACGGTAAGCACCGTATTTCAGTTCGAAATCGAATCGGCAAACTTACCACCAATGGTTGTAGAAACAGAACAAGCGCGTCTGCAGTCCATCGTTGATGGTTGGTACCTACAACAAGGTGAAGTGTTTGAACAAACACTCGATATTTCTGGTTTGTTCCAAGATAAAGACGGTCAAATTACCGACTACTCAGCGGACTATGTAGACATTGAAGGTCTAACAGTATCTGAGGATGGTAATGCAATTATCACCATTAAAGGCACACCAACAAAAGCAGGTGAAGCTGGAGCAGTACTTGCGATTAGCGCAACAGATGGCCATACCGCGGTACAAATTGCGCTCAGCATGCCAACGGTTATCGAAGGCGTCACGCCACCACCAGTAGTACCGACTTTGGGCTTCACTCACGAGCACTTCAACGGTCAAGAATGGAAAATGGGTAGCTTTGCACAGAAAGATGGTGAAATTGGCTACGCCATGTTGATGCAAGATTCTGAAGGCCTACTATTCTGCTGGGGTTCAAACCACGATGAGATGAATCAAGAGTACAAAGCGAACATCAGTGACTTCCTAAAAGACACATGGGAACACGATGCTTACGCCATTCTTGCCGATCTGGACCAACAAACTGGTTACACGGAATACAACAATAAAGACTGTAACGACGTTGAGCTGAAAGACGGTAAGCTATACAACAGCTACGGCGACGAGTATGAAATGTTGTACCAGCACAAAACCGAGCATAACGGCACTCAAATGATCGTTAAAATCTCAGATGATGAGCTGTTCTGGATGGACTCAAGCAATACCCCATTTGCAGAATCACTTTCGGTTGCAGAACACATCAAACACGGCACGGTAGAGCATGACTTGATGGTAGAAAGTAATGGCACAGGCGACGACACAGTCCTGAAATACTCGTCAGGTGCGTACGAATACGACACTGATACTTACAACTACACTTCGTTCATGCCAACAGGATTCCAAACTCCAGGTAATTGGGAAATCCAGAATGATGAAGACCGTGAACTGCTGATTCTAGAAGAAACAGGCTCAGAGTCAGATTACAAAACTCGTCATCGTTACATCAACCGCGATTTTGGTGATTTTTATATCGGTATTCGTTGGAGTAAAGAACAAAACGGTCATGAATCCGCGCCGGAATATGGTCTGTACTCTAACAGCAAAGAAGCCATGACAAGCATCGCGAGTTCACTACCGATTTTGGAGCCTGGTGATGATGACTAAAGCAACCATCGTTAACCCTTGCTGTGATAGCGTGCATTTGCGTAGAAGACGCAGAACACTTTGGGAACGATTGGTCGGCATCAAAGAAGTGTATATCTGCTCTAACTGTCACAAAGAAACGCCACTCAAATAGCGATAATATTTGAGACCGCAAAAAAGCCCCGAACTCGGGGCTTTCTTCTATATTTTGACCGCAATATCTGAGTCGTTATTTCACGCACACCACGTTCAATAATGAGGTTCCGGTGAGCTGATTGGGCTCACGATCGGCGAACAAACCTTTCTTATCTTTGCCCCAATACGGCAGTTGCAGTGGCCATTGATTTTTTTCCATCACCCCAGACGCCCTCAGCGCTCTAAACTCTGCAGGGTTAGCTAAGTTCATACCCAGTTGCTGACATACTTTGTGCGAGTTTTCGTAGTTGAGGCGGTTCCACGGCTTACCATGTTCCATGTAAAACTGATTATGGTGATCGAGTAAATATGGGACCACGTACGTTTTGCCCTGTACTGAAGTTCTCAACCGAACTTCAATGTCATCATTTCCAGTGACAATTGGCTTCGCTTTGGTCTTAGCAACAGGCGTAGACGAAGAGCTATCACGTGAACTTTTTGCCTTGGTATCTGGCTTCTCTGCCCGCGCTTTAAAGGCGTCGGTATCAGCTCGCACAGCAGGAACTGGCGCGGGTTTCGGGGTCACCGTCGGTGTTGGCTTAACCGAAGATGCGGCTGATTTCGACGGCACAGCGGGTTTAGATAGTGTCGTAGACTGTTTATTCTCTTTTCCAACCACGCGGATGAACGCCTCTTTGTAATTCGACAAGGTTTTGACTCCTCGCAAATCTCCCCTCGCATCAGACAGATCTTTGTAAGGCCCAATCAAACAGCGATAACCTTTGGATTCAGGCTTCATCCACACGTCGGTCGTAATCTTGCTGTAAAGCGGCTTAGCTTTCGCGAGAGACATAGGCTTGGGTAGCAATCCGCATTGAATCCAGTAAAGGTAGTTGCCCCCCTGCGGCACTTTCTTTCCCCATACTCCGTTACCAATTGGGCACGTTTTCTCAAGCATCGGTAATTCTTTCTCGCTGGCTTGAGTGGCTTGGCAAAGGAACTCCTCCGCCGATACTGGGCTAGAAAACTGGGCGCATACCAGCAACAAGCCGAAAGCTAGGCTTGCTTGGAAGATACGAGATGGGTGTTGTGCCTTCTTCATTTCCATACACTTCACTCTAAATTAGTGGGTAAGGTCATTATGGCGGCAAAGCGCCAAAAAAATGTGAACAAAGAATAACTAGCAAAAAAAGAGCCGGAATTTGCATCCGGCTCTCAGTTTAGGAAGGAATTAAGCGAATTTACAACGCTTGGCGGGAAAATTCTTAACCTTTGTACAGTTTCGGGTTGAATACATCTCGTAACCAGTCACCCAATAAGTTGATAACCAGAACCAGTGTAACCAACACGATGCCTGGGAAGGCAGTAATCCACCACGCACCTGAGAAGATGTAGTTAAAGCCGATGCTGATCAGCGCACCTAGTGACGGCTGATCAACAGGAAGACCCAAACCTAGGAATGACAGTGCCGCTTCCGACATGATCGCATTCGCTACCTGTACCGTCGAGATAACCAAGATTGGTGATAGACAGTTCGGCAGGATGTGACGGAACATGATGCGTGGCGCTTTAAAGCCCATCACTCGTGCCGCTTCTACGTATTCTTTCTTCTTCTCTGCCAATACCGAGGCACGAATAGTCCGTGCGTATTGCGGCCATTCTGCCACACCGATGATCACCACCAGCATGACCACCGCATATTGGCTGTAAAAATCACTGCCAAAGCTGGCTTTGAAGATAGCTGACACGATGATCGCGACCATCATGGTCGAGAACGACAACTGTACGTCTGCAAAACGCATCAAGAAGCTATCGATACGGCCGCCGAAATAACCCGCCGACAAACCAATGATGATACCCAGTACCAACTGAAGGCCAACCGCCAGGAAGCCGATGGTTAGAGACAGACGAGAGCCGTAAAGAATGGTCGATAAAATATCGCGACCTTGCTCGTCAGTACCCAACACAAAGCGCTCATCGCCATCTTCCATCCACGAAGGTGGCAACTCAGAATCCATGATGTCGATAGACGTCAGATCGTACGGGTCTGTTGGCGCAAGAATCGGTGCAGCCAATGCCAATACTAAGAACATCATAAAGACGGTAAAACTCGCCATCGCCACTTTGTCGCGTTTGAAGTAATACAGAAAATCTGACTCTTTGAAACGCTGCCACGCTGATGGAGCAGGAGCTGGTGTTAAATTTGATTGGCTCATGATTAAGCTCCTTTTCCAGTTAGGTTCACAGTTGGGTTGATGATGCCGTACAGCAAGTCAACGATGGTATTGGTTACCACGAAGATCAGACCAACAAAGATAACGTAGGCAGTGATCAGCGGTGTATCTACACGGTTGATTGCCTCTAGGAAAAGGAAGCCAGTGCCCGGCCATTGGAACACGGTTTCAGTAAGAATGGTGTAGGCCACCATGGTACCAATCTGCACGCCACCGACCGTCAATACTGGTAGCATGGTGTTCTTAAGTGCATGTTGGTAATAAATCTTTTGTAAGTTCAAACCTTTTGCTTTGGCGAACTTAATGTATTCCGAACTCAGAACTTCCAGCATTTCTGAACGTACCAAACGGATGAACAGCGGCAACATGATAGACGCTAGCGCAATACACGGCAGGATAAGGTGCTTGATACCATCAATGGTAAAGAAGCCAGATTCCCAACCAAGCACATTAGCGGTCTCGCCCCGTCCGTAGGAAGGGAGCCAACCGAGTTCTATGGAGAAGACATACATCAGCATGATTGCGGTTAAGAACACCGGAATCGAGATACCGACACTGCTCATCGCCATCACAAATTTGGTAAAAACACTCTTAGGATGAATCGCAGAGTACACCCCAAGCGGAATAGAGAAAACAATGATGATAAGCGTCGCGCCAAACACGAGCTCTAATGTAGCTACCAGCTTGTCGAGAATCACCTCAACCGCAGGTCGCTTGAAAAAATATGAGGTACCCAAATCACCTTGCAGTGCATTACCCACAAAGCGCGTGTACTTTGTGATAAAGGGATCGTTCAGGCCCAAGTCGTCGCGTAGCGCTTGACGCTCCGATTCCGAAACCGACTGACCTACAAGCTCACGCAGCGGATCACCCAGGTTGTCCTGAATGGCAAACGCCACCAAACTGATCACAAACATCACTATCAGTGCCTGAAACAGGCGCTTGACCAGAAACGAAAACATTCCTTGCCCCTTAACTATCCATAGATCTCTAAATTAGAGAGAAAATTCAGTCTAAATAACCGACTCAATCCGACTGAAACAAAACTGAGTCGAGTGCTTTAAGTTGAGGAGGGAAATCCATCCCTCCTCAAAGTCGACTAACCGTGATTATTCAACCACTAGGTCACCGAAGTAAGGCATTACCATTGGGTTAACGATGTCTGCCGCTTTCACGTTAGACTTCGCGCCCCATGCTTCACTTTGCCAGTGTAGCGGTACGAATGCTGCGTCGTTGTATAGTGTCACTTCTACGCCCTTCAGCATTTCTGCACGTTTCGCAGGATCCGTCTCTACGTTCGCAGCTTCAACCACTTTGTCCATTTCTGGGTTTGAGTAGTAACCACAGTTGTACTGACCACGACCGGTTTCTTCGTTACGAGTCATAGTTAGGAACTCGTTGAAGTTCGCTGAGTCTTCTGTATCTGAGTGCCAACCGATCATTAGCATGTCTGCCGCACACTTGTCGAACTCAGGCCAGTACTGCGCTTTTGGCATGGTCTTCAGATCAACCTTGATACCGATCTTAGACAACATTGCCGCCGCCGCTTGTGCTACTTTCGCATCGTTCACGTAACGGTTGTTTGGTGCGATCATCGTTAGCGTCAGGCCATTTTCGTAACCCGCTTCTTTCATCAGCTCTTTCGCTTTCTTCAGATCGTAGCGAGGAACCAGTTTGTCATCGTGACCCACGTAACCTGCCGGGCTTTGCTGACCAGCGGCCGTTGCGAAACCTTTCATGATTTTCTTCACGATACCTTCGTTATTGATTGCGTGAACAATCGCTTGGCGAACGCGAACGTCTTTCAATGCTTCGTTGCTGTTTTGGTTTAGTTGGAACGTGATGATACGAGTACCAGGTAGCGTAACTAGGTCGATGCCGTCAGCATCTTCAACGCGTTTGTGGTCGTTTGGCGCTACAGGGTGAATCATGTCAACACCGCCAGAAAGCAGCGCTGCTACACGAGTCGCGTCTTCTTTGATTGGAACAAGTGTTAGCTTATCAACGTTACCTTTCGACTCTTTGTCCCAGTAATCTTTAAAGCGTTCAAATTCCACTTTTACGCCCTGCTCACGTGATGTCACGATGAACGGACCCGTGCCAGAAACGTTAGTCGATGCGAATGAGTTACCGTGCTTCACTAGTTCAGACTTGTCTTTGCCGTCTGCGGTTTTACCCGTGTAGAACTTGCTGTCCATAGGGAAAATGTACGTTGCGGTTTGCAACACTAGTGGGTAAGGACCTTTAGTTACAAGATCGAACGTGTTGTCGTCAACTTTGACGATTTTTTCGTACGGGTCGAAGATGTTTTTAAAGTCAGGAGAGCTTTGTAAACGCTGGAACGTCCACACGACGTCGTCAGCCGTTAGAGTATTGCCAGAATGGAATTTCACGCCTTCACGTAGTTTGAAACGAACAGTCGTATCGTTAATACGTTCCCAGCTTTCTGCTAGGCGAGGCTCGAAATCCATTTTTTGAGTAAAGCGAACCAACGGATCAAATACCATGTGTGACATTTGCAGTGTGCCACCTGATAGCTGCTCATGTGGGTCAAGCGATACTGGGTCAGCTGCATAGCCAACTTTGATATCTGCTGCCATTGCGTTAAAGCTTAGGCCCGCAGCCATTAGCGCCACTGCTAATTTGCTTTTCATGGTTTTCATTTGCATAACTCCTTCATGCGGGGATACGGATCCCTTGTTGTTGTGTTTGCGTCTTTGTTATGACTAAAGGTTAGCCAAGCGAATTGCTTGGTTTATGCCGTTTCGATCTCTTCTCGCAAGCCAGTAAACTCCGGCATCAGAGAAATCAATTTTTTGCTGTATTCGTGTTGAGGTGCCGTGAATAACTGTTCTGTTGGTGCCACTTCTAAAAGTGTACCCATTTGCATCACACCTACTCGGTCACACATCTGACGAATAACAGGTAAATCGTGGCTGATAAACAACATAGTCAAGTTCAGCTCACTTTGCAGATCTTTCAGCAAGTTTAGAATTTGTGCCTGTACCGATACGTCCAGTGCTGAGGTCGGTTCATCACAAATCAAAAGTCGAGGACGAGTCGCCAACGCACGCGCAATAGAAATACGCTGACGCTGACCACCGGAGAATTCATGAGGGTACTTAAGCCCAGCCATTCGACCCAAACCAACATGATCCAATAAGTCATTCACGATTTGGCGAGTTTCCGACTCGTTTTTCGTCAATTTATGGAAACGGATTGGCTCAGCAATAATATCGAATACCTTCATACGAGGGTTCATTGAAGTATATGGGTTTTGGAACACCATCTGCATTTGACGACGCATCGGGCGGCGCTCTTTCTCAGAGGTTAAAGCGGTCAGGTCAATGCCCTCGAATTTCACCTGACCAGAGTTAGGTTGGTATAAACCAGCAATCACACGTGCAATGGTCGATTTACCTGAACCAGACTCGCCCACCAAACCAAAGGTTTCGCCTTCGTGCACTTCAAAGCTCACATTATTAGATGCTTGCACGTATTCTCGGCGGCTCTCGAACAAAGAGTCTTTGGTCACAAAGCGAAGATTGACGTTCTTCACGTCCAAAAGCGGGCCAGTGTACTCACGCTCATCTTGGCTTTGTCCTAACCAGTGGTTCTTGATATCGAGTGGCTCCATTTCCGCCGCTTCTTCGATATAGCTTACTAACGGGAAACGATCTAGCTTTCTGTCTGAACGTGGTACCGCTGAAATTAGACTGCGAGTGTAAGAGTGATCAGGATCGCCTAATACTTTGGCTGTTGGTCCAAACTCCACCAAGTCACCACGATACATTACCGCCACGCGATCGGTGACGTTGGAGACGACACCCATATCGTGAGTAACCAACATACAGCCGACATTGTTCTTGATACACAGCTCGCGGATCAAGTTGAGGATTTGGTCTTGGATAGAAACGTCTAACGCCGTAGTTGGTTCGTCCGCAATGATGAGATCAGGCTCACCAGCCAAAGCAATGGCAATGACAACACGCTGACGCATACCACCAGAGAATTGGTGCGGGTACTGTTTTAAGCGGTTTTCTGGTTGCGGAATACCAACCTGCTGCATAAGAGAAAGCGCGCGCTGATACGCCTCTTCATCAGAGACCTTCATGTTAGCGTGGATCGTCTCTTTCAGCTGTTGCTCAACAGTAAAAAGTGGATTGAGCGAGGTCATCGGATCTTGGAAAATAAAACCTATTTTCGAGCCGCGAACCTTACGCATCGCTTCTGGTGATAGGCCAGAAATTTTTTCTCCATCCAAGAATACATCACCGCTAGCAACGCGACCTGGGGGACTAAGCAAATCGATAACAGCGTTACCAACGGTGGATTTACCCGCACCTGATTCGCCAACAACACCCACGATTTCACCACGTTCAATATGAAAAGAAAGTGACTTCACGGCAGCGTGAACGCCGTGTCGGGATGGGTATTCAATACGAAGGTTTTTCACTTCTAATAGTGACATTTCAGACCTCTACTGCCTTGTCTGTGGTATCGAATCATGCCAAAGGCACCATTCATCACCTGAATGAATCCGTTCAAATTCAGAATAATACTCTGAAATCTTAATGCGGAAATAATTTGGCAAAAATCACACAAAAAAGCAACAATTAAAGTATATTCCGCCGAAAAAACATTAAATAAACGCACAATTAGCGAATAAAAATGCATTAACAAGTATTTAACCATTTTCATATCACACTATTTTTGTGCGTCATGCACCAATAAAACTAGAAAAATGCTCTAAAAGTAAACATGAGCTAAACAAGATCATTAACCATATTATTCATGTGCATTTATTAACATTTAACAAACAATATCATATGCAAAAAGTGTTTTTTCAACATAAAAAACTATTAATAAAATAGTCGGCAAATACAAAAAGCCAAACTTAGGAAGAGAAAGGATAGGTCAAAACGTGAACAAAACAGCAAAACCACACAAATCCTGCTCCAACGCAGATTATGCGCCACTTAAGCGGTTTATTGACTAAGCAAAGGAAAGTACCGCTATCCTCATTCGTACGTCATAAGAAAACTCGCCGGTTTTAACCCTTTACGACACAATTGAGAGTGGGATAATAGATGAACAGTGTCAAAGCCAAGCCGTAAATAAAAGGAGCCCCTGTGCTTAAAGCGATTTTTTTTGATATGGACGAGACTTTATGTGCAACGTCACAAGCCGATAAAGTTGCAGGACAAGCGTTTACAACTTGGATTCATAAGACCTACCCACAAGTTACCGAGCCAAAAGCGTTTTTGCAGCGCTACTTACAGGGTGTATACAAAAAGCTGAATGCTGAGTTCCCTCACCTTGTGGCTCTGCTACCCGATGAAAATGCCTTCCGTTGTGGCCTGATCCAAAACATCTTGGCGGAGCAAGGCGTCAGCATCACTGCAAAAGAGGCTCAACAAGCTCAAGACTACTTTGACTCTGCACGTATGGGCGCGTTCACCTTCTTCCCTGGTGTAAAAGAAATGCTCAGCGACCTTCGTCAACATTACAAACTCGTCGTGATCACTAACGGTCCGATTTTTTCTCAACACCCTAAATTAAACGCGACACAAATGAGCAACTGGGTGGACCATATTATTGTGGGAGGAGAAGAGCCAGAAGAGAAACCTGCTACAAGTATTTTCCAAAAAGCGCTCGACTTGGTCGAAGTAAAACCAGAAGAGGCTCTACACGTGGGCGACTCTTTACCTGCTGACATTGCTGGCGCTAACAATATGGGTATTTTGAGTGTGTGGGTGAATGCGACAGGCGCAAGTAACTCAACGGATATAACGCCAAGTTTTGAAATCCAAGAAACGGTAGAACTGAAAGAAATCCTTAAAACACTCGCCCAATAAAAGCAGCGGATTAGAAAACTACAAAACCCCAGACACTGCTCTGGGGTTTATTTTGTCAGCTCGAAAAGCATTTGGATCATAGGTGGTCAAAAGCCCCTAGAGCTGTACACTTTTGGGGAAAATTGAAATGGAATGCCGATTCTTTTCAGGAGAGATGCAAAAAAGCCCCAGTCTTTCGACTGGGGCTCTAAATAGCGGTCGGTGAAGAGCCGAATTCTAACTTCAGGCGAACCCCACTTGGGTTCAAATCCATTGATACATTACCGACTAATACAGTCCAAGCGAGATCATAAACTCTAAAACGACGAAAGCCTGCTAAAAAGCAGGCTTTCTAATAGTGGTCGGTGAAGAGGGATTCGAACCCCCGACCCTCTGGTCCCAAACCAGATGCGCTACCAAGCTGCGCTATTCACCGAACTGTATTTGCTGATTTTCTCAAATCAGACAGGACACTTCAACTAAGAAGTCACCTTAATTAATGGGGTGGCTAACGAGATTCGAACTCGCGACCACCGGAATCACAATCCAGGGCTCTACCAACTGAGCTATAGCCACCATCAATTTTTTCTGTTTACCGCTCTATTAGAGCCATAAACTAAATAGTGGTCGGTGAAGAGGGATTCGAACCCCCGACCCTCTGGTCCCAAACCAGATGCGCTACCAAGCTGCGCTATTCACCGACGATGTTTTATCTTGATTGAATCAAGATTGGGAGCAATGCTACCGCATTCAATCTAAAAAAGAAAGAATGGGGTGGCTAACGAGACTTGAACTCGCGACAACCGGAATCACAATCCGGGGCTCTACCAACTGAGCTATAGCCACCACTGATTTTTACCGATGTATCCTCCGAGGCAATGGTACGCCCGAAAGGATTCGAACCTTCGACCTTTGGCTCCGGAGGCCAACGCTCTATCCAACTGAGCTACGGGCGCATGCCCTATCGGCGGAGTGGAATAATACGGATATCACACTATGCCGTCTAGTACTTTTTTTACTTTTTTTATCGTTTGGTCTCTTTTTCGACAGTTATCTTCCGTTAAAGTGGATTTTTGATGTGATTCACGCCCTGTCATGGATAACTTGTTGTTTATTGCAACAAGTTATCGGGATATAATCACCCATTATTTACATTGATTTAACAGCTGCAACCAAGTTGTCTAATCATTCTATGCCATTCAGTGGAATTTAATGATTTCTCTGCTCGGCATTAATACTCTAACTATATAAATAGGTAAGTCACTTACCTCGGGAATGTGAAGTGGGTTTAATGGATATGTCTCGACAAATGATTAGCGTTTTGTTCGCTGCCTTAACGTTTTCTACGGCAGCTTTAGCTTCTGACATCAGCCAAACTGAATACGATGCGATCGCAGAACGCATCCAACCTGTCGGTGATGTTTATCTAGCAGGTTCTGAGCCAGTGAAAGAAGAACCAACCGGTCCACGTGATGGCGCCACAGTTTATGGTACTTTTTGTATTGCTTGTCACGCATCTGGTGTAAACGGCGCACCTAAAACAGGTAATGCCGATGATTGGGCACCACGTATTGCACAAGGCAAAGATACGTTAGTGAAGCACGCATTAGAAGGCTTCAATGCGATGCCAGCCAAAGGGACCTGTATGGACTGTTCTGACGATGAAATCATCGCAGCAATTGACCACATGATTGAAGGTCTATAAGTAAAGACATCAACGAAAAAGGCTTGCCAGTTGGCAAGCCTTTTTGTTTTTAGTCAGTGAGAACAAGGTTACTTTACTTCTTAAACATTGCTCGAATATTGGCAATGTGTGCTTGACCTTTCGCCATACGCTCTTCTGCTGATACTGGCTTTTTGTTTACTTCCCATTCAACGTCATCAAATGGCAACTCATCCAAAAAGCGGCTTTGAGTCGGTTTGATCAACTCGCCGAACTGCCGACGCTCTTTGCACATAGTGAAAGTCAGTTCACGTTGCGCTCGAGTAATACCAACGTACATCAGGCGACGCTCTTCTTCCACGTTATCTTCATCAATACTGGTTTGGTGCGGTAAAATACCTTCTTCGGACCCAATTAAGTATACATATGGGAACTCAAGGCCTTTTGATGCGTGCAAGGTCATCAGTTGTACTGCATCACTGTCTTCATCTTCTTCACCGCGCTCCATCATGTCACGCAAGGTCAAACGTTGAACGACTTCTTTTAACGTTTTCTCTTCTTGATCGTAGTTGTCACCCTCTAGGTCCGCCACTATCCATGAATAAAGGTCAGAAACGTTCTTCATTCGCATTTCAGCGGCTTTCGGACTTGCTGAAGTTTCGTATAGCCAATCTTCATAATGGATATCACGAACTAGCGAACGAACCGCTTCGACGGTATCACCACGCTCAGCTTGATCAGCAATCGCCACTAGCCATTGGGTGAAACGACGCAAGTTTTCTAGACCACGTCCCGTTAGGTGCTGTTCGAGCCCCATTTCAAAGCTCGATTCAAACAGGCTCTTCCCTCGCATATTGGCATAACTGCCTAACTTCTCTAACGTTACTGGGCCAATTTCACGTCGTGGAGTATTCACAATGCGCAAAAATGCATTGTCGTCATCCGGATTAACCAAAACGCGCAAATACGCCATGATGTCTTTAATCTCTGCGCGCGCAAAAAACGAGGTGCCGCCAGAAATTTTATACGGTACACGGTTTTGCATCAGAGACTTTTCAATCAAACGTGATTGGTGGTTACCACGATATAGAATCGCATAATCTTTATATTCGGTACGGTTTAGGAACTTATGCGCAATTAGTTCACCCGTTACGCGCTCTGCTTCGTGCTCTTCATTTTTAGCCAACAACACTTTGAGTTTTTCACCGTCAGGAATTTCAGAGAACAGGGACTTCTCATAGACGTGAGGGTTGTTAGCTATCAAAATGTTGGCCGCACGCAGGATTCGACTCGTTGAACGGTAGTTTTGCTCTAGCTTAATCAAACGCAAATTCGGATAATCTTCACCTAGCAACACGAGGTTCTGAGGTTTCGCACCACGCCATGAATAAATAGACTGATCGTCATCCCCTACAACCGTCAATCGTCCACGTTCTCCGACAATTAATTTGACCAGCTCATACTGACTCGTGTTGGTATCTTGATACTCGTCAACCAGTAGGTAACGGATACGATTCTGCCAACGCTGACGAACGTCTTCATGATTACGTAAGAGTAAAACGGGCATCAAAATTAGGTCATCAAAATCGAGCGCGTTATAGGCTTTCATTTGCTTTTGGTACATATCAAAACAGAACGCAAACAATTGTTGCTGTTCACCTTGCGCACGCGCTTTGGCTTGCTCTGGCGTCAACATGTCGTTTTTCCAGTTGGAAATACAACTCAGAAGCTGACGTAGCAGATCTTTATCACCATCAAGCTGCTTTTCAGTAAGCTCTTTGAGCAGAGCTAGCTGGTCTTGGTCATCAAACAGTGAGAAGCCCGCTTTCAACCCTAAATGCTTGTACTCACGCTTGATGATGTTCAATCCTAAAGTGTGGAATGTTGATACCATCAAACCTTTAGACTCACCTTTCCCTAACGTTTGACCTACACGCTCCTTCATTTCACGTGCTGCTTTGTTGGTAAACGTCACCGCCGCAATGTTACGCGCTTTGTAACCACATTGCTGAACCAGATAAGCGATTTTATTGGTAATAACACGAGTTTTGCCCGAGCCAGCACCTGCTAGCACTAGGCATGGACCAGACACGTATTTCACGGCTTCATCTTGACTAGGGTTCAGCTTCATAGAAATTCTCTGCGGGTGATGAATGTGGCGCCTATGATAAAGGGGTGGCCTCGTGAAAGCTATGCTGATTTCTTGTAATTTTCACACCAATTAAGTGCAATATTCTGTTGCATAAATGGCGGGTATTTAAGCTATAATGAATGAACGTTCATTCACTAAAGGGTGACATTATGAAGGATAACCCTGCTGTAGATAAACGAGAACAAATCTTAGTCGCTGCTGAACAACTCATTGCTGAATCTGGCTTTCAAGGGCTTTCCATGCAAAAGCTCGCCAATGAGGCAGGTGTCGCAGCAGGGACGATTTACCGTTATTTCTCAGATAAAGAACATCTTTTAGAGGAACTACGCCTTAACGTTGCTAAGCGTGTTGCTACTGCGGTGCAACTAGGTGTTAGTGAAGAGATGCCTTTAAAACAGCGTTATCGAACCATGTGGCTCAATATTTGGAATTTAGCGAGCTCGAACTTAAGTGCGATCAGCAACCGAGTCCAATATGAGTCTTTACCCTGTTCAAATAGTAGCAAAGCTCGGGAACTTGAGAGACAAATGTTTGCCCAAGTAGATCTTCTTTTCAATCAGGGCAAAGACGAGGGAGTATTCAAGCTTCTCGATAACGAAGTACTTTCTGGATTGAGTTTTGAGGCAAGTGTTGCACTTGCTCGGAAACACGCTTTGGGATTTTATCAACTGGATAAGACGGCATTAGAGGCCGCTATTGAAGCCAGTTGGGATGCAATTATTAAACACTAACTTGGAGTTCTTAATAGAATGAAAAAGTGGACTTTCTTTATGTTACTTATCGCCGTTCTCTTGTTCGGCAGCGTGATAGGTTTCAATTTATTTAAGCAACAAAAGATCGCTGAATACATGGCAAACCGTCCTGAACCTGAGTTCCCAGTAACCGTGACAGAAGTGCAAGCGGTGGATTGGGTACCAGTCATCGAGGCAATTGGTTTTATCGAGCCAAACCAAGGCGTGACGGTAGCAAATGAGACCAGCGGTGTTATCGATAAAATCGCGTTTGATTCCGGTACTCAAGTTAAATCGGGTCAGCCATTAGTGTTGCTTGATTCTGAAGTCGAAAAAGCAAATTTGAAGAGCTCGCAAGCTAAGTTGCCAGCGGCAGAAGCGAAATACAAACGCTACCAAGGCCTATTCAAAAAAGGCTCTATTTCTAAAGAAGCGTATGACGAAGCAGAAGCAAACTACTTCTCCTTAAAAGCGGATATTGAAAGCCTGAAAGCAACCATCGACCGACGCGAAATCAAAGCGCCATTTGATGGTGTGGTAGGTATTCGTAACGTGTACCTCGGTCAGTACCTACAGGCGGGCACCGATATCGTTCGCCTTGAAGATACCAGCGTGATGCGCTTGCGCTTCACCGTGCCACAAACCGATATTTCACGTATCAATATCGATCAAGAAGTGGATATCTTTGTTGACGCTTATCCAGACCAACCTTTCAAAGGGTCTATTTCTGCGATTGAACCAGCTGTAAACGTACAAAGTGGTTTGATTCAAGTTCAAGCGGATATCCCTAACAGTGACGGCAAACTACGTAGTGGTATGTTCGCGCGTGCAAACATCATTCTGCCTAAATTAGAAAATCAGGTCACTCTACCTCAAACCGCGATCACATTTACGCTGTATGGCGACAATGTTTACATCGTAACAGAAGAAGATGGCGAAAAACGCGTTAAGCAGCATGTGGTAAAAGTTGGCGAACGCTCTAAAGATATCGCACACATTCTAGAAGGCGTGAAGCCAGGTGATGTAGTGGTGACGTCGGGTCAAGTCCGTTTGAGTAACCATGCGAAAGTAAGCATTGTCGAAAGCGATGCAACTACCCCACCTGCTGAAACACCAATGCTTTAAGTTGGAGGCATCATGCGCTTTACAGATGTTTTTATAAAACGTCCAGTTTTAGCGGTATCGATCAGCTTTTTGATTGCATTGCTTGGCTTGCAAGCGGTGTTCAAAATGCAGGTTCGTGAATACCCTGAAATGACGAATACGGTGGTCACCGTGACCACCAGTTACTACGGTGCAAGTGCCAACTTGATCCAAGGCTTTATTACTCAGCCATTGGAGCAAGCGGTAGCGCAAGCCGATAATATTGATTACATGACTTCGCAATCGGTACTGGGTAAATCGACCATTACTGTAAACATGAAGTTGAATACTGATCCAAATGCGGCGTTGTCTGACATTCTGGCGAAAACCAACTCGGTACGTTCACAGCTACCAAAAGAAGCCGAAGACCCAACCGTAACCATGTCGACAGGTTCGACAACGGCGGTACTGTACATCGGCTTTACGAGTGACGAGTTATCTTCAAGCCAGATCACTGACTACCTTGAGCGTGTAATCAACCCGCAGTTGTTCACCGTAAACGGTGTGTCCAAAGTTGACCTGTATGGTGGTATGAAGTACGCACTGCGCGTATGGCTAGATCCTGCCAAAATGGGCGCTTTGAAGTTGACCGCAACCGATGTGATGAGCGTTCTTAACGCCAACAACTACCAATCTGCAACCGGTCAAGCGACGGGTGAGTTCGTGCTTTATAACGGTAGCGCAGATACTCAGGTATCAAACGTTGCTGAACTTGAAGCATTGGTCGTGAAAACTGGTGAAGGGGATGTCATCCGCCTAGGTGATATCGCTAAAGTAACGCTAGAGAAGAGTCACGACGTTTATCGCGCAAGTGCAAACGGTCAAGAAGCTGTGGTTGCAGCGATCAACGCAGCGCCAAGTGCTAACCCAATCAACATTGCAGCAGACGTACTTGAACTGTTGCCTCAGCTTGAGCGCAACCTACCAAGTAACATCAAAATGAACGTAATGTACGACTCAACTATCGCCATCAACGAATCGATTCACGAAGTAGTGAAAACGATTCTTGAAGCAGCAGTAATCGTACTTGTGGTTATCACACTGTTCCTAGGTTCATTCCGCGCGGTAATCATTCCTATCGTGACCATTCCACTTTCATTGATTGGTGTGGCAATGGTGATGCAGGCAATGGGTTTCTCTTGGAACTTGATGACGCTACTGGCGATGGTGCTTGCCATCGGTCTGGTGGTGGATGACGCGATCGTTGTACTAGAAAACGTTGACCGTCACATCAAAGAAGGGGAATCACCATTCCGAGCTGCAATCATTGGTACACGTGAAATTGCGGTTCCAGTTATCGCGATGACATTGACGCTAGGTGCAGTGTACGCACCGATCGCATTGATGGGTGGTATCACCGGTTCATTGTTCAAAGAGTTCGCTTTGACACTGGCAGGTTCAGTATTCGTATCCGGCATCATCGCTTTGACACTATCACCAATGATGTGTTCGAAGATGCTGAAGGCGAACGAGAAGCCAAGCAAGTTTGAGCAAAAAGTTCACCATATCCTTGATGGCATGACCACTCGTTACGAAGGCATGTTGAAAGCGGTAATGGCTCATCGTCCGGTTGTTATTGCGTTTGCAATCATTGTATTTGCAAGCTTACCGGTCTTGTTCAAGTTTATTCCTAGCGAACTAGCACCATCTGAAGATAAAGGTGTGGTCATGCTGATGGGTACCGCCCCATCAAACGCGAACTTGGACTATATCCAAAATACCATGGATGACGTAAACCAAATACTCTCAGATCAACCGGAGGTGGAATACGCACAGGTCTTTAATGGTGTACCAAACTCAAACCAAGCGTTTGGCCTAGCAACATTGAAGCCTTGGAGTGAACGAGAGGCAAGCCAATCTGAAATCACGAAACGTGTGGGTGGCCTAGTATCAAGTGTGCCTGGTATGTCTGTCACTGCATTCCAAATGCCAGAGCTTCCAGGTGCAGGCTCAGGTCTACCTGTTCAGTTTGTAATTACAACACCAAATAGCTTCGAGAGCTTGTTTACTATCGCTAGCGATATTCTAACCGATGTTGCAAGTAGCCCAATGTTTGTCTATTCCGACCTGGATTTGAACTACGATTCAGCAACGATGAAGATCAAGATCGATAAAGACAAAGCGGGTGCCTACGGTGTGACTATGCAAGACATTGGCATCACTCTCAGCACCATGATGGCAGATGGTTATGTAAACCGAATCGACCTGAATGGCCGCTCGTATGAGGTGATTCCTCAAGTTGAGCGTAAATGGCGTCTAAACCCAGAATCGATGAAGAACTACTATGTACGCTCTGTGGATGGTAAAGCGGTTCCATTAGGCAGTCTGATTACTATCGATGTGGTGGCTGAGCCTCGCTCTTTGCCACACTTCAACCAGCTAAACTCAGCGACTGTGGGTGCAGTACCATCGCCTAGTGTTGCTATGGGTGACGCAATCGACTGGTTTGAGAATATTGCACAAACCAAGCTGCCTGCAGGCTATAACCACGATTACATGGGCGAATCTCGTCAGTTTGTAACGGAAGGTAGTGCCTTGTATGCAACCTTCGGTCTTGCACTTGCGATCATCTTCCTCGTTCTGGCGATTCAATTTGAATCACTCCGCGATCCTATTGTCATCATGGTATCTGTACCTCTGGCAATATGTGGTGCCTTGATCGCATTGGCCTGGGGTACGGCCTCGATGAACATCTACTCGCAGGTTGGTTTGATAACGCTGGTCGGCCTAATAACCAAGCACGGTATCTTGATCTGTGAAGTCGCCAAAGAAGAGCAGTTACATAATAAACTGTCTCGTATTGATGCGGTGATGGAAGCTGCGAAAGTGCGTCTTCGCCCTATCCTAATGACCACTGCTGCGATGATCGCAGGTCTTATCCCGCTGATGTACGCAACAGGTGCAGGTGCCGCGCAACGTTTCAGTATCGGTATCGTCATCGTTGCTGGCCTTGCAATCGGTACACTGTTCACACTATTTGTACTACCTGTGATTTACAGCTACCTAGCTGAAAAACACAAACCTCTGCCAGTATTTGTTGAAGACAAAGACTTGGAGAAGTTAGCGCGAGTTGACGAAGCGAAAGCAGCTCATCGTGAATTAGCGGATAACAGATAAGCTATTAAGGCATTCAAAAAGGTCACTTCGGTGGCCTTTTTTATTGCCGCTCTCTTTTTTGCCATCTAAGTGGCGACTTTCACGTATCATTTACTTAAAATGAGGACAAATCAAAAGGAGTTTTAGCCACTATGTTTGACCCAAAGAAATTAGAGCAAATTGCTAAACAGATTCACGACTCAATGCCTCAACCTGTAAAAGAGTTGGGCTCTGATGTCGATCAGAAAGTTCGTCAAGTAATCCAAGGCCAGCTAAACAAGCTAGATGTTGTAAGTCGCGAAGAGTTTGATGTTCAAACTCAAGTTTTACTACGTACACGTCAAAAGCTAACAGAAATGGAACAGAAGTTGGCGCAACTTGAAGAAAAGCTTGCTGAAAAATAAGTATCAAAGCGCTCCTCACAAAGGAGCGTTTTTCTTATCGGCGCGCAGATAAATCGGCTAAAAACAAAAAGGCTTGGTCAACGGCGACCAAGCCTTTTGATTAGATGTTGTGTTTTATTTTGTATTTATCACTCCAGTCTGCCTGGAGTTTATCTACTGCGTTACTTGAGACTAAGTAAATTACGCTGTATTAAGGTTTCATTTCTAGGAGAAGGCGCGGACTTTACGATAGTAAACGAGCACCTTCGACACCGAAATGGAGCCTTAAGGCCAGTCATTTAGCCGCCCACCGCGATACGCTTCATATCAGTCATGTAACCACGTAGCTCTTCACCGATGTACTCTACAGGGTGGTTACGGATTGTTTCATTCACAGCGATAAGAGTCGCGTTATCCACTTGGTTAGACGTTTCACCTAAACCTTTACCAATTACGTCAGTATTTACGGCTGGCATAAACTTCTCACGTAGAAGCGGCGTTGCTACGTTAGCGAACAGGTAGTTACCGTATTCCGCAGTGTCTGAGATAACCACGTTCATCTCGTATAAACGCTTACGTGCGATAGTGTTTGCGATAAGTGGCAGCTCGTGTAGAGACTCGTAGTAAGCAGACTCATCGATGATGCCAGATGCCGTCATCGCTTCGAATGCTAGCTCAACACCCGCACG
This sequence comes from Vibrio sp. Vb2960, assembly GCF_033337665.1. Classification (NCBI taxonomy): domain Bacteria; kingdom Pseudomonadati; phylum Pseudomonadota; class Gammaproteobacteria; order Vibrionales; family Vibrionaceae; genus Vibrio; species Vibrio sp. Vb2960. Next base: position 224,072 of record NZ_JAWORD010000007.1, read on the forward strand.
AACCATAGCAACCATCAAGATACCGTTATCGAAGTACTCTTGCTCAGAGATTTCTACGTCAGTTTCTGGGTAGTTTTCGAAAGCAGTTTCACCTGTTTCTGCACGCCAGCCTAGTAGATTTGCATCGTCGTTTGCCCAGTCAGCCATCATAGTGCTAGAGAAGTGACCGGTGATGATGTCATCCATGTGCTTGTTGTATAGCGGACGCATCAGTTCTTTTAGCTCTTCAGAAAGCTCAAATGCTTTCACTTTTGCAGGGTTAGTTAGGCGATCCATCATGTGAGTGATACCACCAAACTTCAGTGCTTCAGTGATGGTTTCCCAACCGTATTGAAGAAGCTTACCAGCGTAGCCAGGATCGATACCATCAGCAATCATCTTCTCGTAACACACGATAGAGCCAGCCTGTAGCATGCCACAAAGGATAGTTTGCTCACCCATTAGGTCAGATTTCACCTCAGCAACGAAAGAAGACTCTAGACAGCCAGCACGGTGACCACCGGTTGCTGCTGCCCAAGCTTTCGCGATATCCCAACCTTCACCTTTTGGGTCGTTCTCTGGGTGAACAGCGATAAGAGTCGGTACACCGAAACCGCGCTTGTATTCTTCACGAACTTCCGTACCTGGACATTTAGGTGCAACCATTACTACCGTTAGGTCTTTACGGATTTGCATGCCTTCTTCAACAACGTTGAAACCGTGAGAGTAACCTAGTGCTGCGCCTTCTTTCATCAACGGCATTACCGTCTCAACAACGTTTGTGTGCTGCTTATCTGGAGTAAGGTTTACTACTAGATCAGCTTGTGGAATTAGCGTTTCGTAGCTACCTACCTCAAAACCGTTGTCTTTTGCGTTTTTGAATGACTGGCGTTGCTCATCAATCGCGGCTTGGCGAAGCGCATAAGCAACGTCTAGACCAGAGTCGCGCATGTTCAGACCTTGGTTAAGACCTTGAGCACCACAACCTACAATGACTACTTTCTTACCTTTCAGATAATCCGCTTCTGAAGCGAACTCACTGCGGTCCATAAAACGACAACGACCTAATTGGTCCAACTGCTCGCGCAAGTTTAGGGTATTGAAATAATTAGCCATCTGGGTGCTCCTTTGAGATTCTTCCATTGAGGTCAGTAATTGCCTTACCGAATAACTTCATACTAAAACAGACATGAGATTGCTTAAAGTGATATATTCACAATTAGTTATTGCAATTTATGCAACATGGAAATGAAAATTTAATGAATATCAAAAGCCTGCAACTTTTCATTCATCTCTGTGAGAGTAAAAGTTTCGCCAAGACCGCAGCGGCAATGCATATTAGCCCTTCAGCCTTAAGCCGACAGATACAAAAACTAGAGGAGGAAACCAGCCAACAATTGTTTTTACGCGACAACCGTAGCGTTGATTTAACTATCCAAGGTAAAAAGCTAGTCCCAGTTGCCTTAAAGATTCTTGGCGAATGGCAGCAGTATCAGAGTCACCTGAAGGGAACCGAGGATGAACTGAAAGGAGAAATCCGTCTCTTTTGTTCTGTTACTGCAAGCTACAGCCATCTTCCGGAGCTAATCTCTGACTTTCGTATTCAGAACCCTTTCATTGAGTTCAAACTATCAACCGGCGATCCAGCTCAAGCGATCGACAAAATACTAGCAGATGAAGCCGATATTGCCATATCAGCCAAGTCAGAACAGATGCCAAATAAAATCGCATTTGAAACGATCAGTGAAATCCCACTTTCTGTCATCGTACCTGTTGGGGTTAGTGCGTTTGCTGAAGAGCTACAAAAAGAAAAACCAGACTGGTCGGTCATTCCATTCATACTCCCAGAAGCAGGAACGGCAAGGGACAGGGCCAATACTTGGCTCAAACAAATGAAAATAAAGCCAAAGATCTACGCACAAACCTCCGGACATGAAGCCATCGTAAGTATGGTTGCATTGGGGTGTGGAGTAGGTATCGCACCTGATGTTGTAATCAACAACAGTCCGGTAAGAGAAAAGATAAATCGTTTAAAAGTCTTACCAATTAAACCTTTTAAACTTGGTGTTTGCTGCAACAAAACTCAGCTGGAGAATCCGCTTGTTAAAGCCTTTTGGAAGGTTGCAGAGAGCAAGTATATCGCACCTTAGATGAACACTTTTTAGGTATAAAGTGAGCTAATTTTAAAACTCTATAGATGCAAAAAAGCCCGCTCTTTCGAGCGGGCTTCTTAAATTTAAAGCCTGGCGATGTCCTACTCTCACATGGGGAAGCCCCACACTACCATCGGCGCTATTTCGTTTCACTTCTGA
>NZ_JAWORD010000080.1:0-621 GCF_033337665.1 Vibrio sp. Vb2960
GGCGTTATACCTCGTAGGAGAATTATGAAGAAATTACTAACAGCAGCCATGGGATTATTCGTTTCAAATGCCAACGCAAATATTAGCTGGGAAGATTTTGTTACCGAAGCGCATACTGCTCTGACAGAAAAGCAGAGCAAGCTGATGAGCGAGTTTAAACTTGGTGAACATGAGCGTTTCGACTGGGATCAGGAAAGCGGTACTCTTATATTTTCAAACGATGGAAAGGTTGCTGTTATTGCAAAGGTACAGTTCGTCGGTTCTATTTCTACCACGTCAAATACATGGCTTTGGTCTTGGGCAAACTCTTACATTTATGACAATGTAAAAGATCAGATGCACATCGTTCGAGAGTTTGGCGAGTCAAAAGGCTATGAAGCGCTTATCATAGACAAGTGGGAAGCGGATGAGATTGATGGGTGGGAAATGACTTCCGTGACCTCTTATCTTTTGGAAGCTAAAGGTGCCTACCGAACCACGGGAGAGACGGGTTTTACTTACATGGTGATAACTGACATAAGTTGGGCAAACTAGGTATAACAAGCTGTTTAAGAGTGATTCGCAACGCGTGGCATTTTTACTATGCGTTGGTTTTAGTGTTTAAGGTGGTATGCGGGAGCT
>NZ_JAWORD010000081.1:0-615 GCF_033337665.1 Vibrio sp. Vb2960
GTAAATTACCACCTTCTAAAGAAGGTGGCTTTGTGTGAGCCCCCTAAAAGGGGGCCTTTGTTTAGTCCAGCGCCAATTGCTGCTGCTCTACTCGCTCTTGCTTCTCTTGATGTCTTACATATCGGCGTATTATTTCTTCATTGATTCCAACACTATCGACAAAATAGCCTCTTTGCCAAAAGTGATTACCCCAAAGCCTGTTCTTCCTAAGGTGAGGAAACTTGCTAAATAGCTTTAAGGCTATTTTGCCTTTCAATACCCCCATCAACTTGGATATCGAAAGCTTTGGTGGGACCTTTACAACTAAATGTACGTGGTCAACTTGTACGTTTAGCTCTACGACTTCACATCCAAGTTGATTACAGTAAACATAAATACATCGATAAACTTCTTTACCTATATTGTTCTTCAAGATCCTAAATCGATACTTTGGCGTCCACACTATATGGTATTGACAACGCCAAAATACGTGGGAAGCTTGATTGTATCTACTCATGTTATTTGTCCTCTTTGACTTCTGGAAAAATCAAAGACGCATTTAGCATGAGTAGTTTTACAGGCAAAGCCGAAACGGATGATAACCACCTACTGAAGTAGGTGGTTTAGGGCTGAAAA
>NZ_JAWORD010000082.1:0-585 GCF_033337665.1 Vibrio sp. Vb2960
GGGCGTTAGGTTTTCGGAGTCACATGAAGAAAATTCTGTTTATTTTGTGTACGTTGATGTCAGGAGTAGTAATGTCTGAGGGTTTGTTTTTAAGCTCATATAACGAAGTGTCCGAACGTTATGCAATTCTCGATGAGTTTGAAGAGTCTGGGGTGCTTTACCTAACTAAGCCTCAAACTCAAAAGCCAGAAAGAGATGCTGTTGCGTACATACAGTACGTGCCTGTTTCCGAGGAATCTTGGAAGCAGAAAATGAGAGCAGGGGAACCACCACAATTACACCAAGGGCTAGTTTCCAAAACAGCAATTATTGAGAAGACAGTAGAGCAAGATTTTAGCTTTCAATGGTCGGCTGATGGTAATTCAGTAGCCTTACTATATAGAAGCGTTCCCATAGCTTTCGTTACTAAAAGCGAAAAGTATGGTTTTAGCAAAGCGGTTGTATCAGATTCGCCAGTTGTTTCAGTCTGGAATTCAGAGAAGTTTAGTGAACTATTTGAGTAAAAACCTAACAAAGCATTTAAGAGTGATTCGCAACGCTTGGCAGTTTCGCTTCGCTCAAGTATAGCCAAGCGCTGCTCACACC
>NZ_JAWORD010000083.1:0-572 GCF_033337665.1 Vibrio sp. Vb2960
ATACCACCTTAATCACTAAATTCAACGCATAGTAAAAATGCCACGCGTTGCGAATCCCTCTTGAGCAGTTTGTTAGTTTGCAAACCTAACGCGTTGATTTTACGTTATTTTAAACTTTGCAAACAATAAGCTGTAAGTGTTTCGATGCACTTAAGCCAGGCGTAGTCTCAAAGCGGCTACTCAATGAAACCACGTAGAACAAGCAACGCTGCAGAAAACGAACTTACAACACCAAAAAGCGCTTTTGGAAAACCAATCTCACAATGAGGACTTTCAACAAAGTCACTGAAACCACTTGAATTTTCCATACCAGAGAAAACGTCATTTCAGCGATTAAATCGGCTTTTGCACCAACAAACTCAACGAGCAGAGTTTCAGCAAAAAAGTTCGACTCAGTTAACCCCAAAGTCACCGCTCCAAAGAACAAATCAACGGGTGAAACGATGCCAATTTTGGATTTTCACCACGCTAGTTAACACTAAAATTGAAAGCCTGTACGACGACTTAAACTTTGAGCTTTTACCACTAGATCTTGCGATATAGCTGAGTTTTTCCTCTTGCAAACTAACGCC
>NZ_JAWORD010000084.1:0-564 GCF_033337665.1 Vibrio sp. Vb2960
TGCTTTTACAGTCGGAGTTCTCCAACCTTGCTCCCACTTGTTCACGGTCTCAATACTCACATCCATCGCTTGTGCCAACTCTTTTTGGCTGACATCCAGTTGTGCTCGGATCGCTTTAACATCGGCAATCTCATAACGAGTGACATTCGCAGGAGTCTGCTCTCCTTTTGCAATCGCTTCGGCTTGCTTCATCGATGTATAAAGTTCATCAAAAATACTATTGCTCATTGTCATACTCTCTCTTAATCGACCTCGACACTTCTTTAAGGAGATTCTTCTCTTTCTGAGTTAAAGAGTCCTTTCTCCCTTTCTTGTACAGCAACACCAAATAGACAACATCAGGTTGGATCAGTAAGTAAATCGTTCGATAACCACCACTCTTACCTGTCGATTCTCCAGCAAGGCGAACTTTTCTTAGCCCTCCCGTTCCGACAATCAACGATCCCATTTCTGGGTTTTTGATGATGTCTGACTGCAACGCTCGAAACTCTTCATCCGTGAGCATCTCTTTTCGCTGAGATTCAAACAATGGCGTTTCAATAAACTCTAATGCGTAGCTAATAA
>NZ_JAWORD010000085.1:0-557 GCF_033337665.1 Vibrio sp. Vb2960
AATACTCCATTCTTTGGGTAGAGCATCTTGATAAAGGGCGGTTAGAGCTGAATTTTGTTATTCCAAATATTGAGCTTCATTCTGGCAAGCGACTTCAACCTTACTACCACTTTGCAGACAATCCTCGTATCGATGCGTGGCGCACCATTCAGAATCTTGAACTAGGGCTTCATGACCCAGATGACCCTGCTAATCAGCAAGGCTTGGTGAGTGCTAAAGACACTCCATCCGATGCAAAAGAGATTCAGCAACTTCTTACCGATGGTCTACTTAATCTTGCTCAATCAGGCGCAATCCGTAGTCGAAAAGGGGTAATTGGTGCGCTTGAAAGCAAAGGATTTGAGATTGCCAGAGTGACAGCTAAAAGCATCAGTATTAAGAATCCCGAAAGTGGGAAACGAAACATAAGATTAAAAGGTTTGTTGTATGAGCAAGATTTTGAATATGGCGAGGGACTTCAATTCGCAATCGAAGAAGCAAGCCAACGCTATCGAGCAAACGCTAAAGAAAGACTTCGAGAGGCACGAACAACGTATTCAAGATGCGTTGAAATCAAG
>NZ_JAWORD010000086.1:0-507 GCF_033337665.1 Vibrio sp. Vb2960
TTCACCCCTTAATTGGGCGTTATGCTCTATGCTGAAAATGGAACTTTATGGAGGTTGGCATGAGTATCAAAGAGTCAGATTGGAAAGTCTTTTGCGAAATCAAAAATGAAGCAATTCAGTTGTATTGCACGAGACAACTGAATGAAGTCATTGAAACTATTACTGACGAGTCAGAACTGGCAGGGGAAAGGTTTCATTTTATGTGTCAGTATTCTAAAACGTCAGAAAAGCAGATGAAGCTGATCTTTGATGGTCATTCTCGTAATAAGGCATTTATTCAGCTCATGCTAATGTGTGAAGAAAATTTGGTTGCACCTGAGCAGTTCGAACGCCTCTCGGATGAGTTCAAAAAAGATATTACGTCGTTGTTGGAAAGACGAGCATAACAAAGCGTTTAAGACGGATTCCCAACGCTTGGCATTCTTGGTTTGATTCAGCTTTAGTGTTTACGGCACAATGGTTTAAGTGCGGTGGTATGCGTTGCTCACCACTTAACGCGGCGTTAGG